>CAJCIW010000205.1 GCA_903970455.1 Verrucomicrobiota bacterium
TATTTTTTAGGAAGGAGTTTTCAGATACTTCCGTGAAAATTCAACTAGAGAATGAAGGGCTGAAGGATTCACTGAGGGATTTGCTAGCGCAAATGCTGGCGCAAGCAGCATGATTTTGCAAAGTTTTTTGCAAAGTCGAGATTCAAGAAAGTTCCACCCGAAACAGCAATTCCCGCTACATTAAATTTTTCGATAAATAGACCCTAGTATGAATGATTCCTTTTTTTATAGACGAGCAGTATCATAAGCGTTTTTTTACACCTTCGAAAATACACTCTTGGGAATAACACTAAAGTTGGTCATGGCTACCACTTCAAGCTACAAGTTTAAGGGGGAGCTTGAGACCTTTTTAGAGGCGTAAGACGACCTCCATGCACTGTAAGCGTCAAATTTAGCCATCTTTTCTCGGCTTAGCATAACTGTTAATCTTCTTCTAAATTACATTAACAAGGAGAAGAGAAATGGCCAAAGGTAGTCCAGACATCAATTGGAAAAAGCACGTTCTTGAATGGCAAGCCAGCGGTAAAAGCTGTAAAGCCTGGTGTAAAGAAAATAAAATTCCTTGCACAACTTTTTACGGATGGAAAAATCGCTTTGAAAAATCTGAAAAAGCAACTTTCACTGAAGCCAAATCTGAATTCATTGAACTTACAGATTCATCACCACCTGATTCAGGCATCACTCTTGAGTATAGTGACATAAAAATCCATTTAAGAGCTGACTTTGATCAAGTTACTTTTAAACAGTGCCTCACTTGCTTAAGAGGTGCTTTATGCTAGCTATTTCCGGCAATGCTCGCATCTTTCTTTTCCAAAACCCCATAGATATGCGTAAAGGAATAGAGAGTCTATCCGTTCTTGTAGAAGAAAATTTCGCTGGAGAGTTATTGAGCGGCGCCTACTTTGTTTTTATCAATCGCGTGAAAGATAGAATGAAGGTTCTGTATTGGGACAATGATGGATTTGCCATTTGGTGGAAACGCCTAGAAAAAGACAGTTTTCGACTTCTTGGAATCAATAGAGCCTTCATCGATCGTAGAGAGTTTTTTATGCTCTTAGAAGGAATCATTCCGCAGAAGGTTCAAAAACGTTTCAAAATAGCTTAAAAATGCATTTTTTTCTTTTCAAATTAATCGTGTTTTTTGATATATTTTAGAGCATATGACAGCATCGACAATATCACTTGAACAACATATCAAAGACGTCTCTACTCTAAAAGAAGAGATTGCGTTTTTAAAAGAGCAGCTTGACTGGTTTAAAAAGCAGCTCTTTGGTCAGAAAGCTGACAAGTTTGTTGATACCAAAAATGGGCAGCAACTTTGCTTTGAAGGCTTTGATAAATTAGTTGCTGTTCAATCGAAGGAAAAACAAACTGTTCCGGCCCATCAGCGAGCAAAAAGTAAACGCAATGGCCAAGATAAAATCACCCTTCCGGCCGATCTTCCAATCGAACGTCAGATCTTAGACATCCCAGATGAAGCTAAAGTGTGCCCCGAAACAGGCGAACCCGTAGTTAAAATTGGTGAGGAAGTGACTTCAAAATTGGCGCATAAGCCGGCAAGTTTTTTCATTAAACAAATCGTACGTCCAAAATATGCTTTGCCTCAAAAAAGTGAAGGAGGAGTGCTTACAGCTGATTTACCAGAAAGTCTTTTAACTCGTTGTCAAGCAGATGAAAGCCTATTAGCAGACATTCTGGTTAAGAAATTTGGCGATCATCTTCCGCTTTATCGTCAGTCTGAAATCATGGCTCGCGAGGGAGTTAACATTAGCCGACAAATCCTTTGTCAATGGGTATTGCGTGCAGGCGTGGCCTTAAAGCCATTATACGATGAAATGCTTGTGCATGTATTACAAAGCGGCAATATATTTTATGATGAGACTCCAATCGATATGCTAGCTCCAGGGAAAGGTAAGACGCATCAAGCTTATATGTGGGTCTTAGTAGGTGGTAAAGCCACTGATCCAGGATACCGCATCTATGATTTTTGTATAAATCGTTGTCATTACAATGCTGCTGAATTGTTGAAAGGATATCATGGAGTGCTTCATTCCGATAAATATGGTGCCTATGAATCTCTTGCCAATAAAAAGCAGTTGATCTGGTGTCCCTGCTGGGCGCATATTCGGCGAAAATTCATTGAAGCCGAAAGCGGAGATCCTCCGTTTAGGGATTGGGTCTTGCGACAGATCCGTTATCTTTTCATGTTAGAAAAGGTAGCGTGGGCTCGCTCAGAAGATGAACGCCTGCGTATCCGCCAAGAAAAAGAAATACCGATAATAGATCGCTTGATTGGAGCCGTTAAAGACAAGCTTGTCAATGGCAAAATTTTGCCAAAATCCAAGTTTAAGGAAGCTCTGGGGTATTTTTGCTGTCTAATTCCACATTTAAAAAACTATGCTCAACATGCCTGGGCGAGGTTGGACAATAATGTTGCAGAGCGTGCCGTGCGTCCATTAGCCATAGGACGCAAAAATTGGTTATTTGTTGGCAATGAAGCAGGGGGAGAGGCGGCTGCAACCATTTTAACTTTGGTCCAAAGTTGTCGTGCGCTGGAGGTTAATCCTAGAGAGTACCTTGAAGACGTGATGCGTCGTTTGATGTCCCATAATTCTAAAAAGCTATATGAGCTTCTTCCAGACCAATGGCTACGAGCTCGTCAATAAGATCCAATCATTTACAGGCAAGATGGGCTCTTTTGACGCTTACCTTTGAAAGCTGAAAAGTGGCGTTTGAAACACTTCCTTAAGCTGCGATGGATAGCACTCTTCGTTAACCACAAGATAGAACAATATCTTCTCAATGACAGCATTGCCAAATAGAGACTCTAACACATCAACCACCTTTTTTGGTCGTAATACCACTAATATTGGTGCTTGTCAATGTTTGAAGGCGCGAATCAAATGGTGCACTGGTGGTGCACTTCGGCATAACAAATGGCGAAAGAGGACGATAGGATACAATAACTCGATGTTCTAGTTTTTTGGAAAAGCAGCTCGACATAGCATTCAAAAGAACATGTGTATGTTCAGGCAGCCTTTAAAAACACATCTTTAAATCCTCTATGACACATATGTTTCTCAGAAATCCTCTTAGGCATCATGTGTTGCAGGCTCTCTTTTAGTGATTGAAATTCTGTGTAGGGATTATCACTCTTTAAAATAGCGGCAATTTTCTCGTTGATTATCTGTAGTCT
>CAJCIW010000206.1 GCA_903970455.1 Verrucomicrobiota bacterium
ACAATCCGTGGAAGTATTGGCCCCGTCGATTCCCGCGGAAACAGCGGTGGAATTCTTGATTGGGCTACCGATCGTCCTGCGGATACACAATCAACCTCAGATTTCTTTTCTAGAACATTTACATTTCATGTTCCGAAAGAGAAAATGAACGAGACGATGGAATTCAAGCTCTGTACGTTGAATCCCAATAAGAACACGGAATTGCTCTGGTCAAAAGGAAATAACTGGAGCTGCGACTTGAGCAAATATGGTAATATTGCGATCATCGAAGTGGAAAACGTCGCATTCTAATCCAGATTTTCAAGAATGATCCGCAGCTTCACGCAACGGATCATTCTCTTGGGAAAAACTCTTTGAACTGGGATTGCAGAGAGGAGGGAATCACTTCATCGATCCCCGATTTGTCGTACATGAGAAAATACGTACAAGCGATCATGATTCCAAATGAGGGGCTGAAAATCGCTAAAAATAGGGAAACCCCACACACTAGTGAGCGTCTTAAGGCAATCCAAGCCTTCTCCCCGATCGTTTTGAAATAGGGAAATTTTCCACCGGTCATCATTCTTACGGCCAGGGAGAAAACAAGCCGCAGCAGGGCTACGCAAATCCACACCAAATCCGCGACGAGTAGCACCAAAAAGAAAAAGCGGGCGGCAAAACCGGAAAGGAGCCGATCGCGTGTTCTGACTTTAGGCTGAAAACTCTCCGAAAGATCGGATGGTGATGAAAAATCTTGCTCCTCGAAGCGTTGATGAGGGACGTTAAGCTCTTCTTTTTCCGCTTTGGAGAAGTCGTAGATGGCCATTCCCGTTTCCTATTTTCTATGCTTGACTTTGTTGAATCCATTCAAGGCGGCGATCCGATACCCTTCTGCATAAGTGGGATAGTTGAACACCTGATCGATAAAATAATCGATCCGGGCATTAAAACTCATCGCCACTTGGCCGATGTGGATTACCTCTGTCGCAGCTCTGCCAATGATATGGATGCCTAAAATCTCCAGCGTTTCCGCATGGAAGAGAATTTTAAATAACCCTGGATCGTTTCCGACGATCTGGTTGCGCGCGATCTCATAATAGTAAGCACGTCCAATCTCGTAACGAAAACCAAGCTGTTTAAGTTCATTTTCAGTATAACCGCACGAAGAAATTTCTGGAATCGTATAAATGCCGATCGGATAGAAGGAAGGGAAATGATGCGTCTGCGCACCAAAAGCGTGACGCGCAGCCAGTCTTCCCTGCTCCATGCTTGTCGAAGCAAGAGCCGGAGTTCCGATCACATCGCCGGCTGCGTAAATATGGGGAACGACTGTTTGGAACAAAGCGTTCACAGGAATATAACCTGACTTGTCGAGTTGGATCCCCGCTTTTTCAATTTGGAGCATATCGACGTCCGCCTCTCTTCCGAGAGCATAGAGGAGCATCTCCGCTTGTATACTGCTCCCATCTTTAAAACTCGCTTCGACATGTTCATTCAAACGTTTGATGCTGTCGATTTCTTGATTCCCGACGAATTTAAGCCCAATGGATGTTAACGCTTTTTGCAAATGCATCCCAATCTCATGGTCCAAAAGCGGTAATAAATGGTCCCGTTTGTCGACAACGGTCACCTCGGTTCCGAGCGCAGCGAAGAAACTCGCATATTCAGACCCGATGATCCCGCCCCCGAGAACAATCAGTGTTTTCGGAACATGGTCGATCGCTAAAAGAAGCGTCGAATCCAAGATCTTTTCTTTGTCGAAGGGGACGTTGATCGGATTGCGCGGCTTCGAGCCGGTTGCAATCAAACAATGCTCGAATGCAATTTGAAAAAGAGGATCTCTTTTATGATCGACGAGCGTGATCCGATTTTTGTCATTAAAACGGGCGATCCCGTGAATCAAACGGATTTTGTTCTTTTCAAATTGTCTGAGCAACATTTTCCGTTGCTCATCCAGGACAATATTGAGTCGGTAATTCAAATCGTTGATCGAAATTTCCCGAACGACCCGGTTTTGCCCATAAAAGCTCCGTTCGTAAAAGTCGGTCAAATCAAGAATGGCTTCCTTGAGCGATTTGGAGGGGATTGTCCCCGAATTCAATGAGGAGCCGCCCGGATGGGGACTCTTTTCTAAGACAATAACGCTCTTTCCCAATTTTGCCGCTTGGATAGCTGCTTTTTGGCCAGCGGGCCCCGAACCAATGACCACGTAATCCGCGTAAAGTTGTTCCACGCCTCTCCCTCATCTAGCCCCAAACTACCAAATTTAATTTTTAATTACATCTTTTACAATTCCTATCTTGTTCAATATGGATTAAGATGTTAAGATGACGGCCTCATTGAGAATGCTTAGGAGAAGAATTATGTCCAAGAAATGTCAAGTGACCGGCAAGGTTCCCGTCCGTGGCAATTCTTACGCGATTCGCGGGATTGCTAAGAAGAAAAAAGGGATCGGCTTGAAAGTCACAGGGATTAAAAAACGGCGCTTTCAACCTAACTTGAAGAAAAAGCGTCTTTGGTTTGCTGACGAAAATCGCTTCGTCAAACTGCGCTTATCTACCAACGCTTTACGCACAATTGACAAAGTTGGCCTACCAGCCATCATCCGCGATCTCCGTGCTAAAGGGCAACGCATCTAACCCTTATAAAACGCTCTCATTGCTATTCATGACGGGCGTTTTTTTTGTTTTCTATGGCTGGGTCGTCTTTTCGGCGACCCGGGCAGACCTCCCCGATCAAAAAAAACCCCTCAAATTTTATTCGAATCAGTCGCGCCAGGACATTAAGCTCACCTACCTCCAAGCCCTTAATAAAGCGCGGCATTCCATTCATTTGAGTATATACGGAATCACCGATCCCCAAATTCTCGATATGATTAGTAAAAAATCTCGTAACAATCTCTCCATTTCTATCGACTACGACCCTTCCGCTTCATCCCCATTGAAAAAATGGCTCCCCCCTTCCATTCAACTGAGCCCGATCAAATCCTCAGGGTTGATGCACCTAAAGATTCTCCTCATCGATCACGCGGAAGTGTATTTAGGGTCGGCCAACCTTACCTCCTCTTCGTTAAGGCATCATGCGAATCTTGTCGCTGGCTTTTTTCATCCAGGACTTGCAGCATTCTTGGAAAACCCGGGATCCACATCCTATTTTTTTGAAATTCAGGGACAGCAAGGGGAAGTGTATCTTTTTCCCGATCCTCTCAAAAAAGGAGTTTTCCGCCTGATTCAGGCGATCGAGAAGGCGCAAAATAAAATTAACGTAGCGATGTTCACGCTGACCCATCCCGAAATCGCTGAAGCGCTCGTGCGGGCAAAAAAAAGAAATGTCAAAGTCACCATCGCCCTCGATGCCTATACAGCAAGGGGAGCAAGCAAAAAGACGGTCGAAGCGTTAGAAAAAGAAGGCGTGAATTTTCTTTTGAGCCAAGGAAGAGAATTGCTCCATCATAAATGGGCGCTCATCGACGACAGGGAGTTAGCGATGGGATCGGCGAATTGGACAAAGGCCGCTTTCAACAAAAATTCCGATTTCCTTTTTTTCCTCTCTCCTCTTGGTAAAAGAGAAAAAAAAATTTTAGATAATCTCTGGAAAACCATTGAATCTGAATGTATTGAATATAAAAATTCTTCGTGATATAAGTGGTTAAACATGAGTGATGTGGTCTCTATGGACGGTTGGTGGATGCAAATGTTCTCTATGTCATTTGCCCTTTTTTTGTTGATGGATCCGATTGGCAATGTTCCCATTTTTGTTTCCGTCCTCAAAGATATCGAATCGAAACGCCAGCGCAAAATTATCGGGCGGGAACTCGTTATCGCATTGTTCATCATCGTGCTATTTTATTTTTTGGGCGATGCTTTACTTGGATTTCTCAACGTCACGATGCCGACGATTCTGATTTCGGGAGGGATCATTCTTTTCCTCATCGCGCTTAAAATGATTTTTCCTGGAAGAAGAGATCCCGACGTCGAACTTCCACACGATAAGGAGCCATTTATCGTCCCCCTTGCGACGCCTCTTGTCGCGGGTCCAGCCGTTTTGGCTGCTGTCATGCTCTACTCAGGACAACATAAACAGGAGATGCTCCTTCCTCTGACGGCCATCGTAATCGCTTGGGCCCTTTCAACGGTCATCTTGCTCAGCTCATCTCTTTGGAAAAAACTGCTGGGCTGGCGCGGCCTTGTGGCTTGTGAAAGGTTAATGGGCCTTATCCTGACATTGATCGCGGTTCAAATGTTCCTCGAGGGCACACACCTATTCTTGAATCCCTTAAAATGAATCTGAAACTTCTCATCGCCTACTTTGGCCGATCGTTTTCCGGCTGGCAAAAGACCAATAAGGGGAACAGCATAGAAGAAGCGCTGGAGAAAGCGCTGCAGCAAATTTTGCAGCATGACGTGCAGCTGCAGGCGGCAAGCCGGACAGACGCTGGAGTTCACGCGGAAGGGCAGGTTGTGAATTTTTTGACTCGTAAAAAGATTTGCTTGAAAACACTTGTGCGCAGTTTAAACGGCCTGCTTCCCAAAGAGATTTCTGTGCTGAGCGCTGAAGAAATGCCGATCGATTTTCATCCGACGCTCTCCTGCAGGAAAAAGGAGTATTGGTATGATCTTTGGTATGGATCTGTGCAAATCCCTTTTTTTCGACATACATCGTGGCATTTTTCCTATCCTTTGGACCTGAAAAAAATGGAAAGGGCTGCCGATCACCTCATCGGAGTTCACGATTTTTCTTCCCTTTGCAATGAAAGGACTCTTTGGAACCGTAATCCCATCTGCCAGGTCGAGAAAATCGAATTCATGAATTTCCCTCAAAAAGAGCGTCTGTCCATTGCGATCACAGGGGATCATTTTCTCTACAGAATGGCCCGCAACATGGCTGGCACTCTCGCCTATGCCGGATGCGGCAAAATCGATCCGGAGCAAATTCCCGGAATACTGGCGAGCAAAGACCGTACTCAGGCCGGAATGACGGCGCCGGCGCATGGACTCACCTTGAAACGTGTTTTTTATGATGATGATCTCTAGAAATGACCCTTGCTGGTGCCAAAGCGGACAAAAGTGGAAAAAATGCCACTTTCCCAACCCCGGATCGCAGTCGCAAACCGAATTGAGGGCACAGTATCTTAAAAAGCATGGGATCGTATTGAAAACCGGTGAGCAAATCCAAGGCATTCGACACGCCTGCCATTTAGCCGCACAAATCCTCGACAAAACATGCAAGATGGCTAAAAAAGGAGTGACGACAAATGCTCTGAATGCCTACGCCCATCAATTGCACCTTGAGGCAGGGGCTATCCCTGCGCCGCTCGGCTACGGCGAGCCCCCTTTTCCCAAGAGCATTTGTACATCTCTGAATGAAGTGATCTGCCATGGGATTCCCGACGACACCCCTCTCAAAGAAGGGGATATTCTCAACATCGACGTCACATGTATCCTGAATGGATATTACGGGGATTGCAGCCGCATGGTCGCCATCGGCCAGGTCGATCCGGAAAAACAAAAAGTGATCGATGTTTCTTATGAATGCCTGATCCGATCCATTGCCCTGTTAAAGCCGGGGATGATGATCTTTGAGATCGGGAATGCGATTGAATCTTATGCAACAGCCCAGGGATGTTCTGTCGTCAATCAATTCGTCGGCCATGGCACCGGTATCGATTTTCATGAGCCCCCCCAAATTCCTCATCATTACAATCAGATCTTCATTCCACTTGCTGTCGGCATGACGTTCACCATCGAGCCCATGATCAACGCGGGAAACCGGCCAGGCTATGTTGACAGCAGAGATCATTGGACAGCGAGAACAATGGATGGGAAACCGAGCGCGCAATGGGAACACACCCTCCTCATCACAGAAAAGGGCCACGAAATTTTAACTTGCCTCAACTGAATTGACCCGGTCGATTTTCTCTTGGATCAAGTCGGGAAGGTCTTCCCTCAACTTTCGAGTTCGGGTAACACGTTTTTTTGGAGCCGATAGGGATGTGATGATCTCCTGCAAGTTTTGAACCTGTGCTTCAAGGTCGGTGCACTGTTCTTCAAGCTCTTTCAAATCTTTCATCAACCCAAGGTTCTCTTCAGAAGAAGTCAGAGCCTTCTCATCTTGAGCCTTCTGCAGGGCTAAAAATGCGTTTTCCATATGGAACAACTCTTTACGAGTTTGATTCAAGACCTCAGACTTTTCATCAAACTGCTCTCTTAACAATCCATGTTGCCCCTGCATTTGGCTCAATTGCATTTGTTCCTCAGGACAGTTTTCTTCTTGAAGAATGATCGGTTTCTCTTGATTTTTCAGTTGTATAAGTTGGGCTTGTGCATCATCGAGGGCATGCTGGAGAGCGACCTCTTTCCGTTGATAGGCACAACATTTCTCACTTAAATCATCCCGTTCTTTCTCCGACGCTTCCAAAGAGCGTTGCACTGCGCTCAACCCATCCGCGGCTTCCGTATAGACCCGATTCCAATCCTCTCTTTCCGCAATACTCTTTTTATTTTCTTGCGAAAGAGAATTCAAAGCCTGACGAAGCTCCTCTTCCAACGCTTCACACCGCCCTATTAAGCCCTTCTCCCTTTTTTCTTTCTTCTCGAAAAAATTATCCGCCTCCTGACCTCCCAAAAAAATGAGGATCCAGGAAACCCCAGTGCAGGCCGCAATTAGCGACGACCAGAAAGGTTCAGGACCGCGGAAGAGCATGTACAAAGTAACGGGCAAAAGAGCAGCTAGTGAAAAGTAAAAGCCTCTCTTTTTCCAAATGAGGGTAGCGGAGTAGCCGATAATGGCGGTCATTAACATTGGCCAAAAAAAATGAACCCATTTGTCAATGAGAACCGCATAAGCGGCTAATAAAAAAAAAGGGCCCGACTGGCTTAATAAAGATGGCTTCGCGATTTTTTGAGTCTCCATCATCTTTCTCCTTCCCCACTATACTTCCTGTGCGTGGTGCAGAATCCGGCCAATCGTCAGGAATCCTAATTCAAACCGGTCGAGGCCGAAGTGTTCATTGGGAGCGTGAATATCATCATCCGCTAGCCCAACACCTATCATGGCCACCTCCGCTTTGCTAGTCCGAACAAGATCGACGACGATCGGAACGGTTGCCCCGCATAAGAGGTATTTGCATGGCTTCCCAAATATCTCTTCATAGGCTAAAGACGCAAGTTTGACAATAGAAGAATCAAAAGCGCTGCGATAAGCCGGTGCTCCATGATGCACTTGGGCTTTGATTTCTATCCCTTTAGGAACTTCTTGTTGAAGGTATGCATCAATTCCCTTAGCAATTTTTTCCGGGTCCTGGTTTGGGGCCAGGCGGCAGGAGATTTTCGCATACGCTTTGGCAGGGATAACCGTCTTGAAGCCGGCGCCGGTATACCCTCCCCACACCCCATTGATTTCCAATGTAGGGCGAATCGAATTCGATTCTTTGATGGAAAATCCCTCTTCAGGGCAAAACGCGTTGACTCCAAAATTCTGTTTGTATTGCTCTAGATCAAAAGACATATCGACACGGGAAAGATCTTCTTTTGATAAAGGAAGAACATCATCGTAAAAATGGGGTATCGCCACTCTCCCTTTTTCATCCCACATCCCGGCAAGAAGAGAGACCAGCACACGATTCGGATTCAAAGCAATTCCCCCGTGCACCCCGGAATGAAGATCGATAGAAGAATTAGAGCATTCGATATTCATACCCACAAGACCGCGCATCCCCAATGTAATCCCGGGGGTATGGAGATTGGGAATATCGAAATCGACCACCAAAAGATAATCTGCCTTAAGCTCAGCTTCTTTTTGCTGCAAGATGGCCGCAGTCCCCCGGCCGCCCGACTCTTCCTCCCCTTCGATGAACACTTTGATGTTAAAATTAACCTCCTTCGCAAGCTCGAAAAAAGCTTTAAGGGCTGTGAGCGAATAGAAACATTGCCCTTTGTTATCGGCAGCCCCCCGAGCATAGACTTTATTATCTTTGACCATAGGCTTAAAGGGATCGCTTTTCCATAGATCGAGAGGGTCGACAGGTTGGACGTCGTAATGATGATAAATCAAAAGGGTTGGACGCT
>CAJCIW010000207.1 GCA_903970455.1 Verrucomicrobiota bacterium
GTGACAAGTTCCTCTCAAATCATGGACGTGAATAACGGCTATATTGCAAATAATTTAGGCCTCGTAACGATGACACTGCCCTCTGCATCAAATGTGGGGGATTTGGTCTGGGTAATTGGAAAGGGCTCTGGTGGATGGCAAGTTGCACAGAATTCGGGCCAAACGATCTATTTTGGAAACCGTAGCACGACCATTGGTGTTGGCGGGCATCTTGATTCAAGTAATCAATATGATACTATCCAACTTCTTTGTATCACGGCAAACACAGATTGGACCTGCACAGGAGTGGTTCAAGGAAACATTGATATAACATGATAATTTTAGGCGGATTATGAATAAAAAATTTCCAAAATGGCGCGTCAGGCTTGCATACACCCAGTATTTTATGGTGGAAGTAGAAGCGCCGACGGAGGCGATCGCGACAGAAAAGGCATGGAATGGCGTGTATCACGAAAGCGACAAAGTAGAAACAGGCGGATCGGCAACCGTCACTTCTGTTTTCATCTGCGACAGGGAAACACGCAATTTTGCTCACTATGTTCCAGAGGTCTATCCACAGGAAGAAAAAAGCGTTGAATGAACATCACAGGTAGGGAAATTGCTGCGTTTCTCCATAATTCTGTCCTGCGGAGGAGAATTTGTAGCGAGAGGGCTTTTCCTGCAATTGATCCTTCTTACCTTTAGATTTCCCCGCTTCGCTATAGGCGATAGCGATAGCTTCCTTTCTTTTATATCCTTCCCCTATCAGTTTTTTGATGTTCGAGTGAATAGTGTCTTCGGTACTTCCTTGAATCAGAGGCATTGCAATCTCCTTGAAATGGCTTTAAAATCGATTTAAGTTTACTTGAAAATGCGATTAGACGTGACAGAAAAGCTGCTAAATCTAAAAAAATTATGTCTGAAGTTATTGTTTAGAGGCTTTGTCAAGAAGGCTAATTAGCGTTTTTTCAGCAACGGGTTTGTATTCCCAAACCTCAACGCAAAGATTGAGTTGATTCTGGATGATTTTGTTCGGCCGTTTGTCATGGACATGGCCATGGAATTGAAAATGCGCAGGGGCTGGATCTGTCGGGATATGGATCAGTTCTACAGTATGACGCCCTATTTTCAAGAAAGCAGACTCCAAGACGACATTAAATCCGATACGAGTCATCCAGCTTGCATTTCGGTCATGGTTTCCACGAATGCAGATTTTATTGCCATGAAGTTGAGAGCAAATGGAATGGAGATGGTCGACATCGCCGAGTCCAAAATCCCCAAGAAAGAAAACCTGGTCATTTACACCAATAGATCGATTCCAATTATCAATGAGGTTGATATTCATCTCTTCGACGGAGGCGTAGGGACGCGCAGCATATCTGATGATATTAGTGTGTGAGAAGTGGGTGTCGGCAATAAACCATTTTTTCATATTGCCACCATCATTCGGGCTTTTTTTCTTGCGGAGAGCATAAATTCGTGTTTTGCGTTAGCCATGAATTAATAGAAGAAATCACTTCTTGGATTGATTCTGGAAGTGGAATCGACGTTTGACTTGAAGAAAGGTCTCTTCGATAGTCGCGCCATAAAGGTTGCAGTATGTCGATAAAGTCGGAGTCAAATTTTAAAGGGAGATTTTCGGTTGAGGTTTGCCTGTGGGTGAATACCATTGCAACCACCTGATCCGTGTAAGATGGATTCAGACAGCCTTCTAATGCAATGAGAGAATAAAGGTCGTGAAAATCTTTCATACGGGTGTTACCCATTCCTCTGTAAATGACCGTTTCGAGTTTCTCGGCAAAAATGAACTCTTTAGGGTAGGAGCGGACATGGATTGTGCTTTCGAATAGTGGACCTTTTGATGTGGAAGTCAAATCCATTGGATAGTCGATCGATTCCACAATGTCGCCAAATCCGAGATCGATTTGAATGTGAGTTTGAGGCCCTCCCAACTTAGCCAATAATAAAACCTCTATCCCTGTGTAGTTCATGTGTGGATGCGTAAGCTTGCCGATTTTAACTTTTTCAAAGACGAACCCATCGTCAAGCTGGATGCTGCAAATATGGTCGAAGGCATCGCTTAGGAACTCTTCTGTATTAGAAAGTTTTTGGACAAGAAAATCTAAATCCTTTGTTTCCCTTCCTATAGGAATATACCGAGCCAAGAGAGATCCTCCCTTTAAAATGAAGTTTGTTTGGTATTTTGACTGGCAAAGCCTGGCTAAGAATCTCTCTAAAATCAGATTATGCCAAATTTCTGCAAAAGTTAGATTTCGCTCCTTTGCGAGTGTACGAAGGCGCTCTTTTATAGATTGTTTTAATGCTTTGTTCATGTTGTAAGTGCCATAATAAATGGGTGAATATCGACTCGAAGAGACTTGGCATACTTCATGAGTTTGCTCAGGTTCGGCTTGTTCGGGCTTGTTTGGCGAAGATAAGCTTGCAATGCCTTAATTGCGACTTCTCGACTTAAGTAGCGAAAGGAATCAACGACGGTTCGTTCCCTATCAAAAATTTTTAGCTGACCGCTTCCTATTTGGATTTCTGTTTGCCCAAGGTCGATGTTTCGCATTCTTACGATGCGAGTTTTCTCCCTTTTTGGACTTTTTGATGCGTGGGGAACGGCGATCCAAAATTCCCGCATGATTTGATCGGTTAGATGGTAATAACAGAGAGCGGAGATCAGGCAAACAACTCCATTTGGAATACTCATCGCCACTAAAGACAGGTCTTCCCATTCAAAATCGATATCTAAATTTGTTTGAGAACCCCTGTATACTCCCCTGCCAATGCGCTCGATGACTCCATTTTTACAAAAATGCGAGAGCATGCGAGCTGGAATACTGTAATGGACCCCATTTTTTAGACCACTAGTTAAGCTAGTTTTTGGTTATAATGTCTGTACCTAAAAAAGGATAAATTGATATGGGCAGACGAAAACACAGTCCTGATTTCAAGAAAAAAATTGCTATGGAAGCCATTCGAGAGCAGAAGACAATCAATCAAATCGCAAAAGAATTTCAAGTTCACCCCGTACAGGTCAGCGAATGGAAGAAACAGCTTTTAGAAGATTGTGGGTTAGTTTTTTCCGGCGATAACCGTCAAGAATCCAGAGAAGACGAAATAGCGGCATTGGAACGGAAGATTGGCCGCTTGTGCATAGAGAATGACTTTCTTAAAAAAAAACTAGGATCATAAACACCGAAGAGAAGAAGAAACTCATTGAGCCTGAGCATGCTATACTCTCTGTAAGAGCACAGTGTAGCTTGCTTGGGCTTTGCAGGGCATCGTACTATTACCAAGCAGAGGAAAGGGATCGGGAAGCAGACCTCGAATTAATGGGGCTAATTGATCGAGAGTATCTGGAGCATCCATTTTACGGAAGCAGAAGAATGACAGAGGTATTGAAAGCTCAAGGATACTGTATAAACAGAAAAAAAGTGCAGCGATTGATGCATGAAATGGGTTTAGAAGCTATTTACCCAAAAAAGAATCTCAGTCAGCCGGGACAGCCCGAAGTTAAATTTCCCTATCTGATGAATGGCCTTAAGATAGATCGTCCAAACAAGGCATGGTGTGCGGATATTACCTACATTCCATTGAAAGAGGGTTTTGGTTATTGCGTAGCCGTTATGGATTGGTGGAGTCGGTGTGTTTTAGCTTGGAGAGTATCGAATTCGATGGACGTGAGCTTTTGTCTAGAGGCATTGGAAGAGTCGTTCTCTAAGGGGAAACCTGAGGTTTTCAACACGGATCAAGGAAGCCAGTTTACAAGCACGCTCTTTGTTGAGACGCTGTTAAGAAAACAAATTCGAGTGAGTTGGGATGGTCGAGGACGTGCCTTGGATAATGTGTTCATCGAGCGATTGTGGAGGTCTTTGAAGTACGAGGATGTGTATTTGAGGGGTTACAAGGAGCTAACCGAAGCAAGAGAAGGCATAGCGAAGTATTTTGACTTCTACAATCGGGACAGGCCACATCAAGCCTTAAGAAACCAAACTCCAATGATCATGCACTTTGGGAAAAGAGGGGAATGACAAAAACTGCCCCCCCCCCGCGCGTGCGCGTATGTGCGTATATATATTACCAGATTGGGGGCCA
>CAJCIW010000208.1 GCA_903970455.1 Verrucomicrobiota bacterium
CGCGTGCAAGCACCCTACGGCCTTGGCTTTTGAGGGAAAGAAAAAAGTTGACTTCAAGCGCGATTAGAGAACAAAGCCGAAAAAATTAGCAAAAATTTAATTCTGTAAAGAAGCTTTAAAGAAAGTGATCTGATCTCCAGAAGCATATTTAAGAGATTTGATCAGATACTCGGCATCTTTGTTTTGAGGGATTTGAACTGTCCCGAGTTGGGGATCAAAGATAAATCGATTGTTTTGATCTTTGATGTAAGCGATAAGATGGCCCTGTTCTTTGGGATCTTTGTTTATTTCCGAACTGAAGTAGATTCCATCCTGAAGGTTTTCCAGATGAGGAGTTAGACTTCCCTCAGCATTTTCCCAACTTGTAAATTTAAAGCTAAGAGAACTCCCTGACAATCCCACTTCATAAAGGCTTGCTAGAGTTTGATAAAATTCTAGTTCACTAGGTGCAGAGATTGTAGACTGGATTCCATGAACAATGGCTATACCTTCGGAACCCCCTTCTTCAAATTTTTTACCCAATGTACGAATGACATTTTGGATATCTTGTCCATTCCGAATGGCCTGCAAATATTTTGAGATAAATTTCAAAACAAAAGCAACGCAAATACCGTCTGTGATTTTATCCTGTGGAAATCTAGATCGATCGAGTGTAACGGAGGGCGGTTTCCTTCCTGAAGCATTACGAAAGCAATCCTCAATTTTTTGATGATTAAGCGGTCGAGTCAGACAGTTTGTTTTTTCCATGTTAACGATAGGGGTAAGAAGGTCGCTTCCAAATAAAAAATAAGCTTCAACTGCTGATGCTCTTTCAAAATAATAATCACTTAAAAGAGCAGAATTACGTTGCTCATTTTTTTTTCCAAGGCATTGGTGTGAAATGCTTAATATTTTATAACACAACGAACAAATCAAAGAAGAAGTTGAACGGTATAATGAATCAAAGAATCCACAATGAAGACTGCTTATATTGCTTACACTCATTAATCCCCCTAGGAACTGATAATTATAAAACATTGATTTTTTTTGTTCAATTTAAAAAACATTGAATTTCAAGGAATCATAATTCGTGGATCGTTAGTTCAAGCCCCACTTTTTTTTCTCATCTTTTAATTTAAGATGGTTGTGTAAACTCGAAAACCAATTTCTGAGTTTACAAAGGCAAAGTTAAAGGAGGCTTTATTTGGAGATCAGGCCTGTTACTGGTTCAAGTCGGGTTTTTTATAAACCTTTTTATCATAACGACTTAATTCTTTCTGGCCCATCGAAATTCTTCTAATCATTACTATTCCGTACTGATTATCAAAAGGGCACACTTCTACTCAACAGAAAATGGATATTTCAAAAAACACTTAAAATAATAAATAAAATTAACTTAAAATAATTTCGTTTTATAATACGTATTATAAAATAGAATAACTTAGCTAATTTAATGAATATATTCTCTCTGTACTGGACAATAAATAAATTCATAGCGCGCAACCACCTGGTTCTAAACATGTAAAACATGAAAGTAGTCGCCTTAATTTTCTCAGACCCCACCTCCCAAAAATCGCCCTACGGATCAGATTTAGCCCCTCCCTAAAGAGGCTCCTAGCTTTTCTCCCGTGAGTTTTGACCTCTATCGCCCGTATCTGATCCTGGATATCCCCCATTCGATATGCCCAACAGAAAGCGATCGCCAGGACGAACATCACCTTCTCGATCTTGTCTGGATCGGTGATGTGAGTGTCTTCCATTCGGAACCCACGGGTCTTCAAACAACCAAACATGGTTTCGATTTCCCAACGTCTCCTGTACATTCCCAGAGGGTCCTCGAATTTGAAATTGGAGACCACGATCATTTGCTCCTTGGCGCCTTTTCTCTTTTCGATCGAAACGTAGAGAGAAAGACCCCAAAGGTTTACCTCGATTCTGCTGATCCGGAGGCGTTCCACGACCCGCTTTAGGAGATCGATCCTATCCTCCGCGCATGAGTTTCCTTCAAGATTCAGTACAACCCAGAATAGTGGAATGCCGATACCTCTGAGACCGTTGTTTAACGATCAGCAGTTCCTACAAGCAGCTTCCTCAGCCGGTTTTTCAGACTAAAACCCTTCTCCCAACTCCAAAATCAGATCATTATTCGTCCTTGTTTGGCTTTTCAAAGCCAATTTTTGCTTGCATTTTCCTCTTAGGCACATAACTTTCCCATTCTTCGAATATTGTAGGCCATGCTTGTTATCGTCAGCTGAAGCCTGTTTTTCCTCAGGCTTAAGTACCGTGCCCTGTTATAGCGATAGGTGCGCTTAAGCGTTCCAAAGACCCTTTCGACTGGGCTCCTCAGATTGGAAAGGACCCGATTACACATCTTTTCTATCCTGCTGAGTTTTCTCTTACTGGTTCCTTTCATTAAGATTCCATTTTTTACATTTTTCTCTAGAAGGATCTTCTCGTTCTTGGCACTGTCATAAGCCTTATCCGCGAAGGCCCAATCTTCATCTCCACTGATCACCTGACCCAACATTTCTCCGTCATGAACATGAGCCGGGGTCATGGCTATTCGCCCAATGAGTTCAATATCCTGATCAACTCCAACGTGCGCCTTATAACCAACCAATTGATCTCTGAATCGACTAAACACAGAATGATCAGGGGCTTTTCCTGAAACACTAAGGCCAACAAAACGTCTAAATGAGAGACGATCATCCAGCACTTCTTCGAGCGCGTAATCGGACAAGTTATACCACGCTTGCAAGAGTAAGGACTTAAAAAGGAGTAGAACAGGATGACTCGGCCTTCCGGTTGGCGATGAATAAATGCGGCTCAATCTCGCCTCAAGGGGCTTCCAATCCACAAGTCGGTTTATCTTGTCGAGCCGTTGATTAAGTTTTTGATTGTTGCCCAGCAACGAGTCTGCAAAGTCAAGTTGTCCTGAAGTCTGATGTGCCATAATCCCTCACTTGTTAGAGGAATATTTTACACGATTCACACAGTGAAATCACAAGAAAAAAATAACAGGATGATAGGATGGTCAGGATGGGAATAAA
>CAJCIW010000209.1 GCA_903970455.1 Verrucomicrobiota bacterium
GCCGAGGACAGCTCCCAGTTGACTCGCTCGATGGGAACGCGCCACCGCGCGGGATTAGGAGCCAGCCAGCACACCGATGCGATCATCATCGTTATTTCAGAAGAGAGTGGCAAAGTCTCCCTCGCGAGAGATGGGGTCATGACTCCGGGGGTGAAAATCGACCGGTTCAAAGGGATCATCCGCAGCATATTCACACCTCCCCAAAAAGCAGACTTCAAAAGCCAATTTAACCTTCGGGAGTGGCTCAGACAGTGAAAACTCTCCTTTATAAAATCTTCGTGGAACATTGGCCGAGGAAATTAGTCTCGATCCTATTGGCTATGATTATCTGGATGGTCGTCAATCATACGCTGACGGCGACCCGCAATATCAGCAATGTTCCGATACGGGTCCTCAATTTACCCCCGGGGAAGACGATAGAAGGGATCCAATCGAATCGGCGGCTGGCAAAAAAAATCACCTTGACTGTCGTCGGCAACAAAGCCGTCATCGACGGATTGACTCCTGCCGACCTGGAACTCGTTATCGACGCTGCGGATAAACCCGATGAATGGATCGTCACCGTAAACAAAAAAAATCTTGTGTCGAACAATCCGGAAGTTGACATCAGCGGCATTTCCCGCATCTACCATCCCAATTTTGCTGTGAGAATGACAAGGCTGATTACCGACCAAATCCCGATCATCGTCACTCAGCCGATCGGCGAGGCGCCGCGCAGCTACCAATTTCTCGATGTTTGGCCCTATCGGCTAACTTTGACAGTCAAAGGCCCTGAAGAAGTGATCAACCGCCTTAAACTCAAAGAACAAAGAATCACTTTCAATCTGAATGACATTTCCAAATCTCAGCTCGACGAGATTTCATTAAAATCAGGGAGCGCTTCGGAAATCGTCAGCTATTTTGTCCCGGAACAATGGAAACAGATCAATATTCCAATTATCTCCGACACCCCTATTGAGATCGATGATCCTCAGGTTAAGGAATTGCGGATCGACTTTATCCGCTGCAACATGATTCCCGTGGATGCCCAGATTCAGCTCACCCTTTTCTTCCCTCCTGACAACTTATCTGCCCACAATCCCCAGAACACCTTTTTCGCTCCTAGCAAACTCATTCAATTCGAACATGGGACTCCCCTCATCGCCTATCCCCTTTACGCGAACGGGGTTGACAACCTCTTTTTGCAAACGGTGAGGGATATGATCGAGATTGTCGTCATCGTTTCCCCCAAAACCGACAGGAAGATGCTCGATTGGAGCGTCCAATTTGCCAATCCCAGACAGCTGGAAGACAAATATGTCGCTACGCTCATGTCCGATGTGAGCGATAAGGACATTCGAGTCCTTCAGCCTGCGCTTCGCGAGGAGTATTTGCGCAATCGCTTCCGAAGCTACATGAACCGTTTTCAACTGATCCTTCCCAACGAAAACAAGTTTGATGTGGAGATCTTCCTTAAAGATAATCAGATTCAAATCGAAGAAGCACCTTCATGAAATCGGTTACTCTTCTTAAGGCAGAGTTGTTTAAACAAGGGGGCTTGGAAAAATATACCTGGGCCCTTGCCCGCGACTTTTGCGCGCTTGGCTCTCCCGTCACCGTGCTCACAACCGGCAACGTACAATCCCCCTTTTCCGATCCCCTTCTGAATATCGTTTCTTTCCCCATTGCTCATCCCTTAAGTTTTTTCAACGTGGTTCACTTTGAAAAAGCCTGCATACGCTATTTGGAAAGAAATCCAACACCTGTTGTTTTTGGCCTCGACCGGAATAGTTTTCAGACACACATCCGTGCCGGGAACGGGGCCCACATCGCTTATCTGAAGCGCCGCGCTAGAGAAGAAGGGTATATCAAACAGCTAAGTTTCGCTGTAAACCCCTTGCACCGCGCGATTCTTTCTCTGGAAAAAAAGGGGTTTGAACATCCTGAGCTTAAAATTCTCTTCACAAATTCTGAGATGGTCAAAAACGAAATCCTGCAGTTTTATTCCCTAGATCCGAGAAAAATCGAGGTTGTTCACAATGGGGTCGATTGGCATGCGATGCAAAAAATATTCGATCGATGGGAAACAATCAAAGAACAAACAGTGCAAGATCGTAAAGCTTTCCAATTTCTATTCGTTGGGCATAATTTTTTCCGTAAAGGGTTGGAAAAACTGCTTTTTGCGCTTGCGCAGATCAAAGAAGAACATTTTCAGCTCAATGTGGTCGGTCATGAAAGAAATGCCGATTATTTTAAAAATCTCGCCCAAAAATTGAACATTTCTCAAAAAGTCTTCTTCTTTGGCCCGCAGAAAGAGATGGCGCCGTTTTATTCTTCCGCAGATTGCCTGGCCATTCCTTCTCTCTATGATCCGTTTGCCAACGTCACAGTAGAAGCATTGGCGATGGGCCTTTTTGTCCTATCGTCTAAAACCAACGGCGGGCATGAAGTATTAAACGAAAAAAATGGGGTGGTGATCGAATCTTTGGACGATGTGAAGAGATTCGCTGAAGAGTTAAAAAATACTTTAAATTTTCGAAAAACGGGCGTTAGCGCCCATTCGATCCGACAATCCGTCAGACATCTCGATTTTTCCAGCCAGCTTAGGCGTATCACCGCATTGACGATCGGCCTCTAGAATGGTATCATGAAAGTCAATGATTCGTGATAAAATTTATTTTACTCTCATTCTTATCTTGACCTGGCCTATTCGTTGGCTGCCTTACCCGGCTATCCATCGGCTTGGAGCTGTTTTAGGGTCTTGCGTGTATCGGTCCATCCCCAAATTCCGCAAACGGGCTTTAAGCAATTTGGCTTTAGCTTCCACACTGCACCTCTCCGAAAAAGAGATCCCCCCAATGGCCAAAGCCTCTTTGCAAAATTTGATGACCACCTGTCTGGAATACGCAAAATTCGCTGCGGAAAAAAATATCCATCGCGTCGTCTCATGCGTCAATCCAGAAACGGCAAACCAATTGATGAAAGAAAACAAACCGGTGATCTTTTTTTGCGGCCATCAATCCAATTGGGAGGTGCTCTTTCTCGAGGGAAGTAGCCGCATGCCGGGGGTGGCCATCGGTCGCCCCATTAAAAACGGGGCCCTCTACAATTGGATCCTTTCGATCCGGCAAAAATACGGCGGTAACATGATCACTCCTCACAA
>CAJCIW010000210.1 GCA_903970455.1 Verrucomicrobiota bacterium
TTTTTTGTTTGTGGTTTGGTGAAAAGGCGCGCGACGAGAGTTGATTGTGCAAGCGTCGCAGTTGGTTGATGGCGCCATCCGCCATATCTTGAGCGCGCCGGTCGTTTTCGGCGAGTGGAAATGTCTCGCGGATGAGTTTGAGCAGTTCCTGTTTCGGCTCGCCCTGATAATTTTCAATGATCAACTGTTTTTGCGATGTTTCCGCTTTTCTGCTGGCTAAACTGTAGACAGCCTGTCTCGGCATCTCATCGAGTTTGGCATGCAAACTTTCGGGAAGCGCCACGTATAATTCATAATACTGAAGAAAATTGTAAGGCGTTTGACGATTTCCGTAGGTGGCGATGAGCCAGGCGCTGAAAGCTCCATCCCGGTAATTTTTTAGAATCTCTTGCGCTTTTTTAATCCTCTCTCCGTGCAGAATCAGAGCCTGGTTGTTGATCGCCTTCACCTCTGCAGTCAGAGCGGAAAGGTGGAAAAGGTCTTCCCCAATCTCCTGGGTTTCATTTTTATATTGCGACAGAAGAGAAGAGAGCGTCTCTTTTTCTTTTTCATTCAATGGTGTGACGCGGAATACTCCCGAAAAACTCGATAAGTTGCCGCTGGACGACATTTCGACGAGACTTGTCATTTTTGTGAATTTTTCCGTCGCCAATTTCAGCCGTTTGGCAAGCAACGAATTGACTTTGACCATAAAGTATAGCTGTTTTACATCCGTTTTAAAATTTCTTTTGTCAGAGAGAGGTAATCTTCCGCTGCGCGTGCTTTGGGCGCCGTTTCGAAGATCGGCTTTCCGTAAACGGAAGCTTCGGACACGGAAATATCGCGGCGTATTTTTGAGCCGAGGAGTTTGCCGGGAAATGTCCCTTCGATCACCTCTAAAAAAGCTTCATTGCTTTTGCCTCGAGGATTCCAGAACGAGAGGGCGACGCCGAGGACGTTGAAAGGATGCCGCTGCGAAATGCTCTGCATGAATTGGGACAAGCGTTGCAGTCCTTTGATGCTATAGAATTCAGGAGTGGCGCAAACAAGGGAGTGGTTGGCCGCAATCAAAGCAGACTCTGTAAGCCAGCAAAGGGAAGGAGGGGTGTCGATGATGATCGTGTCATAATTCAAAGGTTTTAAAATTTCTTTGAGCCGCTCGTGGGAATACCGGTCGGCGGCCAAAGCTCCTGTGACTTCCACCCGCTCGAGCCATGTGTCTGCGGGGATCAAATCGAGATTTTTTACAGAAGTAGGGAGGATCACGTCTTGGATTTTTTTTTGCCCCTGCAGGACGGGGGCCATGCTGTCTTGAGCGTCGGGGTCGTATCCCAGGCCTGTGGTCAAATTCGCTTGGGCATCCAAATCGATGATCAACACTTTTTGCTTGTGATATTTGGCAAGCGCGGCGGCAAGATGAAGAGAGGTCGAGGTCTTTGCCGTTCCTCCCTTAAAACTGCTGACAGCGATTTTATGCATTTGCTGCTTCCTCTTTCATATAAGCCGGCGACAATGCTTTCGTGCTGCGCTCTTTTTCGATTGCCTCGATAAAGCTCTTCACATCTAATTCTCCATGGACGACATTGTCACGGGTACGCAAATTAATTGTTCTGTTTTCAAATTCCTTATCACCCACTGTCAGCATGTAATTGTATTGCATAAGCTGGGCATTGCGGATCTTTTTATTGACGGATTCGGAAGTGTCATCGATGTCGCACAAAAAGCCCCCCTTTCTAATTTCAGAAGCGAGCTGATGTGCATAATCGTGATGCCGGTCGGCAATAGTAATGATGCAAATCTGCCTTGGGCTGATCCAAAGAGGGAATTTGCCGCCGAAGTGCTCGATCAGGATTCCCATAAAACGTTCGATCGAGCCAAACAGTGCGCGGTGGATCATTACAGGCCGTTTTAGTTGTCCGTCGCTATCCATATATTCGAGTTGGAATTTTTCGGGAAGGGCCATGTCGAGTTGGATTGTGCCACACTGCCACGATCTTCCCAGCGTGTCTTTGATGTGGATATCGATTTTGGGGCCATAAAAGGCGCCGTCACCTGCATTGATCCGATAAGGCTGTCCCCAGGCATCCAGCGCATCTTTCAGTCCCGCCGTTGCCACTTCCCAGTCTTGATCGGTGCCAATGCTTTTTTCTGGTCGCGTCGACAGCTCGAGTCGATAGGGCAGTCCAAATGTGGAGTAGATCTGATCGACAAGACCGATGACGCTGATGATCTCGTGTTTGATGTCGGATGGCCGCATGAACACATGGGCATCGTCTTGATGGAAGCTGCGCACGCGAAACAGTCCGCTCATCGCTCCCGATGCTTCATGCCTGTGCACATGGCCGATTTCCGCGACGCGCAATGGCAGTTCGCGGTAGCTGTGGGAGTGGGATTTGAAGAAAAGCATGCAGCCTGGGCAGTTCATCGGTTTGATCGCATAGTGGCGATCTTCGATGCTGAAAGCGTACATGTTCTCCCGATAGTGGAACCAGTGTCCAGACGTCTCCCAAAGCGATTGGCTCAAAATTTGAGGAGTTTTGATCTCCACATAACCTGCTTTTTCGTGGAGGCTTCTCAGAAAATGGATCAAGTGGTTCCAAATGATCATCCCCTTCGGGTGGATGAAAGGCATGCCGGGGCCCTCTTCTTGGAGAGAAAAAAGATCGAGTTTCGGTCCGATGATCTTGTGGTCCCGCTTTTTGGCTTCTTCGAGAACGAAAAGATACTCCTTGAGAAGTTTCCGGTCGGGAAAGGTGATCGCGTAAATGCGCGTGAGCATTTCACGATTCGAGTCTCCTTTCCAATAAGCCCCTGAAGTTTTGAGGATTTTGAACGCCTTGATTTTCCCCAAATTAGGCAGATGCGGGCCGCGGCAAAGATCAAAAAACTCTCCCTGAGAATAGGCGGAAATCTCATCCCCCTCTTTAAAACCTTCGATCAGTTCACACTTGTACGGGTTGTCTTTGAACTTTTCCAAAGCTTCCTGTTTCCCTTTTAGAACATGGCGCTCAGGGCGAAAGTTTTCATCGATGATCTTTTGCGCTTCTTTTTCAATTTTTTCAAAATCTTCCTCGGAAACAGTGAGATTGGCAAAATCATAGTAAAAGCCCTGGTCGATCGGAGGGCCGATGGTCGGTTCCGCATTGGGATAAAGGCGGAGTACGGCTTGGGCTAGAACGTGGGCAGAGGTGTGCCAATAGATTTCTTTTCCTTCCGGATCCTCAAAAGGAATGAGCTCGACTTGATCCCCATTTTTCAAGGGCGTGGAAAGATCGCGCATCGCCCCATTGATTTTTGCTGCAAGGGATTGATCGGGACCCCGCATATTGAGTTTATCCGCGAGATCGCGGGCGGAGCCAGCTTCTGGAAGTTCGATCTCTTGATTGTTTGATTTAATAAGCATTGTTGATACCTTTTTTCTATGGATTGTAAATCATTCTCCTCCAAAATATAAAGGTAAAAAATCTTTAGAGAGCTCTTCTTTTGACCTTGGACAAAACCTTTCATCTACCTTCGACCGATCCCCATTTTTTGTCCCATCTCTTTCTGCATTTGTTAGAAAGGCAGCAGGACCGCTTTCTCATCGAGCTTTTCGATTTGCCAAAGGAAGCTCATCTCTCTTTTCTCTTCGACCTGTCGGGGATTCAAGAGAGTTTTCGGTTCAAAGCCCTTTCCCGGGCGCGCCGTCTTTCCATGGCTCTTATCGATGAAAAAGGAGAGGTGAGGCAAGATCTATTAAAAAAAATTATATACTCGTTAGAGCAAGAAGGTGCGATATTTTACCCGGAGGGGTATAACGACGAAACCATCAGGGAACACCTTCTTGCTTTCCTGCCGCTGTTCAATCAAGACTCCTTTCTTAAATCGCTCAAGCGTTTTCAAAAGCCACTTTGTCATAAATGGGCTGAGAAACTCATTTTTGAAACATTGGGAATCAACCCTCAATCTCAACTCACCGATCCTCTTATCCGCGCCGCTGTACTCTGCACTTGTTTAACCCCCCTCCGCCAAAATGTCGGATCTTGCTTTGCGACAGCTCCGGCAATCCTGATCCAAAGGCAGCAGCCCACCCTTTTTCTCGACGATCTCCATCAACTTCTGACGACGGGAAAATTAAAACGCACCTTTGGCGGAAAAGAATATGCGATCCCGCTAAGTCCGAGCGCGGGCATCGGCGATCTTAAAAAAAATCTAATCGCTGCAGATTTCAAAGCAAAACCCTCACTATGTCCAGGATTGATCGCCGCCATGCAAGTCGTTGGAATGGCCGACCCCCGCAGCTCCATGGAAGAGCAGGGGGCTAAAGTGGAAGAGTTAATTCAAGCCCATGCTTTAGGAAAAAATCAACTGAGCGCCTCAGATCTGATCCGTCAAGTTTTGCTAGATAAACTCCTTCTCACGGAAGAGGATATCGATCGAGGGAGAAGTTTGGAGATCTCTCAATTTAAAAGCGCAAAAATGATGATCGTTGCACCCGATGCCAACATTTCGCGCAAGCTCGAACAGATTGAGGCATTCAGGCAAAAAGAAAAAGAGGCTAGATCGGCATTCAACAACATTTGCGATAATGCGCTCCTCAAATGCTGGGAATTTACCCTCGCTTCATTTTCCGAAGTGAAAATGGAATTTTCCCGTTGGAACCTCTATTCCAGCCTCGGATTATCGACCGAAGAGGCAGGCGGGATCGGGCAACTTATCTATCGAATCCTGGATGAGAAGATCAAAGAGCTGAATAAAAAAATCGAAGAGTATCAAAAGCAGTATGAAATTGCTTTTGACCAGGTGCGGGCTACAGAGGCTCTTTTGCGCAATGCATCCTCCGAGTCGGATGCGCGCCGCCTCCAGGCAGAACACCAAAGCCGCGCCTACCACATGCGGACATGTCAGGAAATGCGCGACAAGGTGTACTCGAAAGGATCTCATTATTCCAATTTACTTTCCTTCCTCATCGAACAATACGATCAAAAATTTCCTGAGTATTTCCAGGAAATTTACGATGCGGAAATGCACGACTTCAAGATGGATTTGTACGACGACAGCCCGGCGGGTTTCCGCCTTGTCTATAAGCATGGACGGCTTGACCCCTCCTCTTGGACATTGGTTTATCATGCCGATCAGTACATCG
The DNA here is from genome assembly GCA_903970455.1 of Verrucomicrobiota bacterium. Classification (GTDB taxonomy): domain Bacteria; phylum Chlamydiota; class Chlamydiia; order Chlamydiales; family Rhabdochlamydiaceae; genus CAJCIW01. The sequence goes on from CAJCIW010000210.1 coordinate 5,105, forward strand.
ATGCGCTGCTTGCTTTCTTTTCAGCCACCGAATCTGAAATTGCTGCCGGGTGCGAGTGGGAAGGGGGAGAGGAGGAAATTTTAGAGATCACTTCTGCAATCATTGCACACCTGAGAACAAAAGAGTTTTTAGAGTCTGCGCTTCATCGGATGGGGAAAGCGCATCAAATGCCCTATGTGGAAGCGCCCCTTCAAAAGCTGTCGCTCCTTGAAAAGAAACCCTGGGCCTATACTTCGGGAGGCACCATGACCACCCTGCTGAAGACTTATTACTGCCGCGAAAATGAATTGACATCGGAAGAAAAATGGGTAGAAAGCGAGAGCGAACTGCTGATTTTTATTCTAGATACGTTAAAAAATCTTCCCCCAAATATCACGGACAATTTTCTCAAAGATCCCCGTAAAGGGATGTTGATGACTTCTCCCTCGCATGCATTTTTGCTTCTTCCCGGCCAAGAGGGTTTTTGCTCCGGATGGCAAGAAGAGATTTTTACTTATACCTGGGTTCGCGACTCCCTCTTTTTGCCAAGCCACGATTTTTATGCGGTCATCCGCTTAAGCGCAGCCGAACAATCCTTTTTGCTCGGCAGATTCTGCGAACACCTCTCTCCTTTGCATGCCCATTACCTCGAGCAAACTTTTCAGCCTCATGAAAAAAAAATGAGTGTGATCGAGTGGCGAAAAATCGTTCTCGAAGGGGTTGTCAAGCACACGAAATCCCGCACCGAACAGCAGCAGCGGGCTGTTGCCGACGGGATCGATGCTTTTCTTTACCACTCTCTCCCTATTGTTCCAGGAAGAGAATGGAAACCCCTCGTAAAGAGCATTCTTTCTGATCTGAGTAGCGATAAGTTGGAAGAAATTTTTGAGCTTTTCCCCGATGTTCCCCCGAACTTGATGACTGCCAGCGAAATTAAACAAGCTGCGAGTGGCTGCTATCTTCTTTCTCAAGAAAAAATCAACCTGCCTTTCGATCTGCATGCCTACATTGCCACCCATGCCCGCTTTGTCAACATTGCTCCCCCCACACCGTTATTATTTGCAGATACTAACTGGACGAACAACTACTTTGGTTTCATCTTGAATCCGGGTAACGGCCGTTTAGAACTTTGGCGCCTTGACAGAACTTTGTCCCAAGGAGCGCCCATGAGCCAATGGAAGCACTGGCTCAACGGTAGCGATCGAAAATCGTGGATGATCTATACACGTCCCTATGAATATGAATTAGCTCCCCAAAAAAAGCATAAATTGACATAATCATATTTTTTTACAATCGAGGGTTATTCATGAAAAATATGTGGGGTTTTATTACACTTCTCTTCACTGTTCTCTTCGGACAAGGATTTAGCGATCACCCCAACGAAAATCGTATGGACGGGCAAATGAGAACGGATGACTTAGCAACAGCGAATACCTCTCCATCTAAAAAGGGTAAAATCAGATCAAATCTTGAGTTCAAAGT
>CAJCIW010000211.1 GCA_903970455.1 Verrucomicrobiota bacterium
ATAATATCCATGGCACCTATAGCGCAACAGTCAACCCGCAATGGGATCTGATTTCTGCTGCTCTAGGCCAGGGAACGACATCGACCCCAGGTGTGCTTCAATTATTAGACCGTTGGCAAGATTTTTTTGAAGAAAATCCTACCGGCCATTTATTGCAGATTTGTCATAGCCGGGGCGCTATCGAAGTCAACAACGCCCTTACACAACTTCCGAGAGAAAAACAGCAGCGAATTATTGTGATCGCCGTTGCCCCTGCTTGTTTCATTCCAACCTCCTCTGCAAAAAAAGTCGTTAATCTGGTCATTCCTTCCGATCCCGTCCCCAAAGTGGCCCTCAATCGCCACCTTCCCAACCCAAACACCATGGTGCTCGGCGAACACTCTGACGGACAAAATTCTCATTTTTTATTGGGGCCCAGCTATCTGACTGCACTAGCACCGTTAGTCGATCAGTATCTTCGCACCAATGAAGTTTAAGGATAGAAAATTTTATTAAGTTGACCGCATTGGCTTCTTAGAGCATACTTTTTCCATTATTCATCCGGTGGCATAGCCAAGTGGTAAGGCAGAAGCCTGCAAAGCTTCCATTCCCCAGTTCAAATCTGGGTGCCACCTTCTATTTTATTTGAGAATGCTCTATCTCGTCGCTACTCCAATTGGCAATCTTGAAGATTTTTCTTCTCGCGCTATTTCAACCTTGATGGCGTGTGATTACATTTTATGCGAGGACACGCGCCACAGCCGCATCCTAATTCAGCGTTATGCCATTCAGACTCCCTTAAAAGCTTTTCATCAATTTAACGAAGCCCGATCAGAAGATCCGATTATCGAAGATCTCAAGGCTGGCCGAGCGATTGGGATGATTTCCGACGCAGGAACACCCTTAGTTTCCGACCCCGGACATGAGCTGGTTCTGCGCTGCCGAAAAGAAGGGATTGCTGTGACGGCGGTGCCCGGTCCTTGCGCCGTCATTCAGGCATTAGTCTTGTCCGGTTTTCCCGCGGAACCATTTCAATTCGTGGGTTTTCTCCCTAAAAAAGAAAGCGAGCTGAGAACGACTTTAGGCAAAGCTCTCATTTATCCAGGAACAACGATTGCCTATGAGTCCCCCCACCGCATAGAAGAAACATTGGAACAAATGGTACAGGTTTGCCTGAAAAGACAGCTTTGCGCAGCCAGGGAATTGACGAAATTGCACGAAGAGGTCCTTGTTGGCACGGCTCAGGAGCTCCTCGATCATTTCAGAAAAACTCCACCCCGTGGTGAGTTTGTCCTTCTGATTTCGCCTCCAAGCAAACCCCTTTTCTTTGAGGATCATTCGTTAGTTGAACTTGTCGAAATGTTCGAAAAGGATCTACATTTGAGCAAAATGGAAGCGATCAAAATGGCGGCCCAGCTGCGCGGAGTTCCAAAAAAAGAAGTTTACAAAGAATTTGTGAACGATTAGCAAATGGCGTGTCAAAATGCTAAAAACTAGGTTGCATAATAATTTTTCGTCTTCTATACTAGTCAAATCAGATGAGGAAAAAGCATGGAACATTTGGAACAAGAAGTCCGTCGGACTATCCTGCTTGCCTTGAATGAAGACCGGACGACCAAAGACATTACTTCTCAAGCCTGTATACCTCCCGAACAATTAATTCGCGCAGATTTTGTATTAAAACAAAATTCACGTGTAGCAGGCCTCCGGTTCCTTCCTTGGATTTGCGAAACGATCGACACTTCTTTGAAATGGCAAGTGCATGCATTTGAGGGAGGAGAATACGGCGAAGGGATGATTTTAGCTTCGATTGAAGGGATTGCCCACTCCATTCTTGCCGGCGAACGCACGGCTCTCACTCTTTTGCAACATGCCAGCGGGGTCGCGCATTTGACCGCTCAATATGTCGATGCAGTAAAAGGCTTTCCTTGCGAAATTCTGGACACGCGGAAAATCCTTCCGGCTCTTCGGGCCATTCAAAAATATGCTGTCAAAATTGGGGGCGGAAAGAATCACCGGTTTCACCTAGAAGAGCGTTTTCTCATCAAGAACAACCACCTTGCCCTCCTAAAAGAAACATCTGCTCATCCTGTGCTTGACGCCATCCGTCGCGCAAGAATTCTGCAGCCCCAAATCAAGATCGAAGTGGAAGTGGAATCTTTGGCAGCCCTTGAAGAAGCTCTGCAGGGAAAAGCGGATGTGATTTTACTCGACAACATGCCCCCTGATGTTGTCGGGCAAGCTGTCAGACTCGGTCAAGGGAGAGCCTATTTGGAAGCTTCCGGAGGGATCACTCTTGAGAATGTCCAGGAGTATGCCGCGACCGGGGTCAATGGAATTTCGATTGGGGCGTTGACCCATTCTGTCTCCGCTGTCGATATCAGCTTGAGGATGTGACGATGGGCCTTGATCTTGTCTTAAACATTGGGAATACCAAGATCAAAGGAGGGTTCTTCGACGGGAAGAATCTCGTGAATAATTTTAGCTTTGACGTTCTATTGAATAGAGAGGATTTGATTCGAATTTTTGAAGGCAAATCGATGAGAAATGTGTTACTCTCTTCGGTCAATACTAAAGCTGAAGAGAAAATGCGTAAATTCATGGAAGAGCAAAAAATTGCTTTCCGTTTTGTCGATTACCCCTCTTTAAAACTCATTCTCGATGTCGATGAGCCCGAAGCTCTTGGCCATGATCGGATCGCCAATGCGTATGGCGCCCTGCAGCGATTTCCGATCAACGACTGCATCGTCGTCGATATGGGGACTGCCATCACTGTCGACTTCATCGTCAAAGAAGGACGCTACTTGGGAGGAATGATTTATCCCGGCGCTGCGCTGTGCGCTAAATCGCTCAATGACAATACGGATAAACTTCCTCTTGTCGCTCTGAAAAAACCTGAGTCCGCGCTGGCTAAAACGACAGAAACGCACCTTCAGGCAGGGATTTATTACGGACAGCTGGGCGCCATTGAACGGATGATCGCTGAAGTGAGGCTTTCTGCCCTTTCGCCAAGCTCCGTCAAAGTCATTGCGACGGGCGGCTCGACGCTGATCGGCGAGCTGATCGATGACTTGAAAGACCTCGTTGATTTTATTGATCCGCATCTGACCTTAATCGGATTGCGTGAAATTCTTGAAGAAACTTTAGCTAAGAAAAAGGAATAAAATATGAGCACACCAAAGGAACTAATTTTT
>CAJCIW010000212.1 GCA_903970455.1 Verrucomicrobiota bacterium
ATCTTTCCGAAAGGAAGGAGAGGTTTCTTGGAATGCTTTTTCACGTAGAAAATGCGATAGACGGTGGAATTATCGACCCGGCTCACCTGGGCGATCGGTCTGCTGAAAGAATTTTCCGTGAGAGTTTTAAGGACCTCTTTATGCTGTGCGGATGCGCTTTTTTCATCGGCATGCATTTCAGGGGAAAGAGTGATAGAGACGGATTCTTCCTGGGCTGTTTTCAATTGATCGCAGATTGTAGAAAATTCAATCTTGGATTGCAGAAGTTCGAAGGCGCGTGCGGCAATCATGGCGCTCGCTTCTTTGTTAGGAGAGCGGATAGAGAGGAGTTGATAATCCCATTCTTCCAGTTCCGGATTCTTCTCGCAGTATTGCTTATAAGCTTCTTTGATATCTAAAGATTTAACCTTGCTGAGGGCTTTAGAATTGACGCGGAACCAAATCATTCTCTGGACAAGCATTTCATCGTGAATCAATGTTCTCGCCTCATCGTATGTTAAGCCAAGATCATCGAGGATGGGCATGATATTGGGGCCAAAGCGCGTCAGCATTTCTTCCCGCACTTCTGCGTCGGTCACTTTGACTTCGAGTTTTTCTGCATCTGCGAGCATCAGCTCTTGATCGATCATTTGCGTTAAATATTCTCTCCATTGGGAAGAATAGAATTGAAAGCGCGCTATTTTGGAACCGACTAAATGGGGATAGTACTTTTGTAAAAAGAGGTCCATTTTCTTCATGACGTCGATCACGGAAATTGTTTTATCGTTGACTTTGGCCAATATCCGGTTATAAACCACGAGCTCTTGTGGATCTTCCTGTTCAAAGACAGCAGGAGCGGTTTCCTCCCCCAGAAGCGGGGCCAAAAGGGAAAGGGAAGCGATGTAAAGAGAGAATATTTTCATAAGTGTATGGGTAAGAGTTTTCATGAATAGAAAGTTATCCCTTCTTTTTTTTAAAGACAATCCCGAAGAACCCGTCCATTTCTCCGCTTTGAGGGAAAGAGGTAAAAGGTTCCCCAATTTGTTCCAGGCAAAATTTGTCGATAAAATAATCGGCCTGGCACTGATTCTCTTGAGGAAGGACACTGCAAGTCGTGTAGACAATGTGTCCGCCGGGTTTCAGATAGGCGAGTGCCTCTTCGAAAATTTGTCTCTGTTGCTCCACTAGCCGTTCAACCATTTGATCATCGAACTTCCATTTCATGTCGGGATTGCGGCGCAGTGTGCCTGTCCCGGAGCAAGGGACATCGACAAGCACCCAGTCCATTCTTAGTTTCAATAAGGGTTTGTTAGGAGAATCGGAAGAAAGGGGTTGAGCGTTTTGGATCCCGGCCCGCTTAAGCCTTTTTCTCGCTTCGAGAAGGACATGACTCCTGATATCGTGCAAGAACAATTGCCCCCGTCCTTTGAGCCTTGGGGCGATAGCCAGAGACTTTCCTCCGGAGCCGGCGCAGTAATCTAAAAAGCGCATGCCAGGTTCGATAGCGACGAGTTCGGCTGCCATCTGGCTGGCCTCATCCTGCACTTCAAAATACCCATTTTTAAACTCTTCCATTCCGAAGAAATTGATTTTTTCTTCGAAGCGAATTCCTGTCTGAGAATAACGGCAAGGAGAAATTTTGTAGAGATCGCGCCAGCGCTCAATCAGAGCATCTCGAGTCGTTTTGAGAAGATTGACGCGGATTGTTGTCGGCGCCGGGTGGTTGCATGTCAGGCAAAAGGCAAAAGCCTTTTCCTCTCCAAGGCTGTCAGAGAGAAGCTGATAAAAAGCTTTTGGAAAACTGACGCGCACATGTGCAGGCAGAGAAGAATCAATATCAGGCTTTTTGGAAAATTCGATATAGGAGCGGAAACGACTCTCCCACGTGAGAGGAGAGTTGGCCATCGTGTCGAGCAATCCTCTCCAACGGATCATCCCATAAACGGTTTCGCAGATTTCTTTTCTGTCTTTCGAGCCTACAGCAGTGTGGGAACGAAAATAGTTGCGCAAAAAAAGGTCGAGTGGAAAGGATTGCTCCTCGAAGGAATGCAGGATGTGCAGAAGATGGTGCTCTCTAAAAGGTCGGCGCATAAAGGAAAAATTAAATTTAAATGTCTGGACTAATATAATGGAAATTGGTCAAAAATTATACTGAAATTGGTTCTTCATCGAGGAAAAAAAATCTATGCATCTTATTCAATCTTTGGTTGGTTTTGTCGGCCGGGCGCTGCTCAGTCTTATTTTTATCGCCTCCGGCATACATAAAATTTTAGATTGGCAGGGAACGATCCAATATTTCACGCAAGGATTGACGGATTGGCTTGCGATCACCTTGGGAAATCCTGCTCTTCAAAGTTGGATCGAATTTGGGTTGAATCATGCGCAACTCGTGCTTCTCATCGCCATTCTTTTGGAGGTGATTGGAGGGCTTCTTGTCTTTTTAGGGATGTGGGTGCGATTCGGGGCTTTATTGCTCATTCTTTTTATTGTTCCCGTCTCTTTTGCGATGCACCATTTTTGGGAACTCCAAGAGCCTGATAGACAAATGCAGATGATTAATTTCATGAAAAATGTCAGCATCCTTGGCGGGCTTTTTATTGTGTTGGCCTTCGGAAAGGGGAGCAAAACCGAAAAAAAAGTTGAAAAAGAGAAATAGTTTCA
>CAJCIW010000213.1 GCA_903970455.1 Verrucomicrobiota bacterium
GCGGGTGTAGCTCAGTGGTAGAGCATCACGTTGCCAACGTGAGGGTCGTGAGTTCGAGCCTCATCACCCGCTATTGATAAATATAAAGGAGCAAGGGAATGGAACAAACGGCAGCTGAACATCAGGAATTGCAGAACGAAAACGTCCGTTTTACAATCCATCATAAACCCGCGTGCATTGTCGAATTCGATATCGAAGCTTTTGAGCCCCTCGTTAAAAATGCGCATAAAAAAGCTGCCCGATTGATCGCCAAAGAAGTGACGCTCCACGGGTTCCGCAAAGGAAAAGCCCCTGAGGAAATGATCATTAAAAACTACCCTAAAGAATTGGACAAAGAATGGCAGCAGCAGATAGCCAATGCCTGTTTCCAGGAGTGTGAAAAACTCGCCAAAGTCCCTGTTCTTCATCGGGACGCAAAAATCACCTATAACCTGAAAAGCCATTCGTCAAAGGGAGCCCTATTGACGCTTTCTTTAGAGACAGAGCCAAAAGTTCCCCACATAGACCCCAAACAAATGGAATTGAAGCGTGTCAAGCGCCCTGAGGTCAACGAAGACAAAATCAATGAGACCATCCGCCAGATTCAACTTTTCTTTGCAAGCTGGCAGAGTGTAACCGATCGCCCTGTCCAGGAAGGCGATTTCGTCCTTTTAGATGTCGATGTGATTGAGGAAACCCCTCCAACGCCCCTTTTTTCCGATACGCGCTTTGAAGTCACGGAAAAATCGATGGCCAAATGGATGCGTGAACTTGTCATCGGCAAAAAGAGCGGCGATTCCATGGAGGGGATGAGCGTGCCCGATGAGGACGCCTCTAACGAAGACAAGGAACAACTCAAGCCAAAAAAAGTGCGTATCACCATTAAATCGGTCGATACTGCAACCCTTCCCGAGCTGACGGATGCCTTTGTTCAAAAATTAGGCGCTACTTCCATTGAAGATATGCGTACAAAGATCACCCACCTGCTCGATAAACAAGCCGATGCTCATGTCCAAGAAGCGGAGCGGGAACAAGTCAACGAATTCTTGCTGAATAAACATCCGTTTGATCTGCCTGCAACTCTCATTGAAAAAGAGACGCAATTCCGCTTCCGCCAGCTTTTGCAAGACCAGGAATTTAATCAATATTGGGAAAAGTTGAACGCCGAAGATAGAAAAAAAACGATTCAAACGGTCTACCAGCAATCTGAAAAGGCTGTCCGGATGTTCTATCTCTGCCGTCAAATCGTCGCCGACGCCAATATCCGCATTTCCGCAACGGATATTCCCCCGCCGTCCACCTCCCCTTTGGAGATGCTCATCAACCCACAAAAAATGTACCACCACCAACGCAACACGGAGATCGAGCACGCCGAAGCATTCTCCCGACTCGTCCTCGAGAAAGCCGAGGATTTCGTGATTCAGAATGCAACGGTGCAAAGCGAGTAATCAGCTAAACGTTCGTCGCTTAGGGGCTGTTTGTGATGGGTCGTTTCTCTATAACAGAAATCGTAGGCGGCCTATCGCAAGTTCCGCTCTATCTTTAACTCGACTTTTTAACCGCTTTCTGTTTTAAATAACCCCCAGTTCGACCATAGGTGGAAGGCCGAAAGTAAATAGGCGAGGCACGCGGGCCCAAAAAGTTACAAAGTCGAGTTTGACACTGTGGCTTGCAGATTAACGTTTCATCCGCCATACTGAACTTAATCAATAAAGCCTTTTGAGGTTCTGAATCATGTACTCAATCCCCTATGTCATCGAAGATACCGGCCGCGGCGAACGCGCCATGGACATTTACTCCCGCCTTTTGAAAGACAGGATCGTATTTATCGGAACCGAAATCAATGATCAGGTGGCTAACACTGTCATTGCGCAGCTTCTTTTCTTGCGTGCGGAAGACCCCAAGAAAGACGTCAACATCTACGTCAATTCCCCAGGCGGGCTGATCACGGCCGGCCTTGCGATTTACGACACGATGCGCTTCATGGGATACGATATCAACACCTATTGCTTGGGGCAAGCAGCCTCCATGGGAGCTCTTTTGCTCGCAGCAGGCACAAAAGGGAAACGATTTGCACTCCCCAATAGCCGGATCATGATCCACCAGCCTTCAGGGGGAATCGGAGGGACCTCTGCCGATATTGCGCTTCAAGCGAAAGAAATCCTAGAGCTCAAAAAGATGTGCGCTCAAATCATGGCAGACCTTTCCGGCAAGTCGTTGAAGAAAATTATGGAAGATTCCGAACGCGATTTCTGGATGAACCCAGAGGAGGCTGTCGCTTACGGATTTATCGATAAAGTCGCTTCGCAGCCCCCAAAAACACCTATTGTAACCAAGTAGCTATGAACACGAATAACAAAAAAGAGAAAGAGGCAGGCGCGCAATGCTCATTTTGCGGCCGCCCTGAAGAAGCTGTCGACAAATTGATCTCCGGTCCCGATTCTTACATTTGCGACAAATGCGTTCGCCTCTGCATGGAGATCGTTGAAAAAAAACCTATTCATCATGAGCTTAAACTTTTAAAGCCAAAAGAAATCAAAGAAGCCCTCGATCAGTATGTCATTGGCCAGGACAGGGCTAAGAAGACGATTTCTGTGGCCGTCTACAATCATTACAAGCGGATCCGTGCCTTGCATAAAGAGGGAGAGGTCGAGTACAGCAAGTCGAATGTCCTTCTCCTAGGCCCCACAGGCTCGGGCAAAACATTGATCGCCCGTACACTTGCCGCCCTCCTGGACGTGCCTTTTGCGATCGCTGATGCCACGACGTTGACAGAGGCAGGCTACGTGGGCGAAGACGTCGAAAATATCATCCTCCGTCTGGTTCAAGCCGCAGATTACGATATCGCCCGTGCGGAAATGGGTATTATCTACGTGGACGAGATCGACAAAATACGGAAAACTACCGGCAACGTCTCCATTACGCGCGATGTCTCCGGGGAAGGGGTGCAGCAGGCCCTCCTTAAAATTGTCGAAGGGACGATCGCTAATGTGCCTCCTA
>CAJCIW010000214.1 GCA_903970455.1 Verrucomicrobiota bacterium
AAAAGTGCTATGGCGCGAGGATTTCTTGTCTTTGATTATCAGGAACGCTTCCCCCAGGGCAGGGAGCAACTCAAAGAATGGTTGCTGCAAGGAAAGATTAGGCCCTGCGAAACCGTTGTTAAAGGTTTGGAAAATCTACCAAGGGCCTTTTTAGGGCTGTTTTCAGGAGAGAATCTTGGGAAACAGCTCGTTGAGGTAGAAGGTAGATGAAAGCCGGTGTTTTTGATCGGACTCTTAAAATCTATTATTTTCTGGACTTTATGGCTGGCGCATGCGATGGCTCAGAGTGATGGGCAATGATGGAGGCCAAGGTGATTAGATACCGTTCGAGTGGAAATTGCATCTTTAAATTGTTCCCGCTGCTCCTTTCTTTTTTGATTTTTTCAGCAACTGCGTTTTCTGCAGAAAGCGATAAAGAGGTAAAAGCAGAAATTACAAGGTTATTGCAGAAATTTCCGAAAGATTTTAACGCTAAAAATTATCAAGGAGCCTGTGCATTGTTTGCTCCTGATCTGATAGCAGAATATCCTGGGGTGCCGGATACGACTTACAAAAAAATGTGTGATCAGCTTAGTGATTTATTGACTAAGCCAGGAATAACGCTCCATTATAGCGCACCTAAAATCGATCAAATTCTTGTTGAAGGAAATATTGCCATTGTAAGAGTGGTCTGGATTTTAACGACTTCTTGTAAGGATCAACCTGATGTCGTGATTGCAGAAAAGAGTCTCGATATTTTCAGACGACAAAAAGATGGTTCGTGGAAACTTGCGATGTTTTATTGCTTTCCAGAGCCGATTTCAACGGAAAACTAGTTAGCGCCAGGGGAGTAACATTTCTTTCCCTGTGGAGTCAAAAATTTTAGAATCGATTCCGATCACAAGGATTTGATCAGTCGCCTCTTCCCCGACGTTGATTAATTGATGGGGAACATTGGCTGGGCAAATCAGGGTGGCGGGAGCGCTGCATCGCACTTCTTGCTCACCGATTACGGCTAACACTTCCCCTTTAAGCAAAACGAAGACTTCTTCCGTTTCATGGGTATGTTTAGGCGTTTTCGATCCAACGGCGATGCTAGCCCTCCAAATTTCAAATTCGTGGGATCCCATTCCCTTTGTGGCAACCCCTTTCTGAAAGTTGCCATGCATGGAATACTGTTTGATCTCACTGTGAGGATAAGCAAAATTTTCCTGAGCGGAAAGCGGCGAGAACCAAAGCGTCATGAGCCCAAAGAAAAGTTTCATGTTGACACCCCTGGTGAAAAGAAAAATGGAATTTATATGAATTCAGGTCTTGGGGTCAATCGATTTATTTTTATGGAATATATTTTTTATCAGAGGTAAAATCTTTGGATTTAGTGGGGGCTCTCTGTGAAAAAACTAGTATTTTTTCTCTTCCCTTTATTCGCTACTCTGCATGGAATTGGGTGTTGTGAAATTCAAAGGCGCGCCGCATTCGACATCGGTTCAGGAAGAATCAAACTTCAAGTTTCGGACGTGGACATCGAAGCAAATAAGATCGTCAACCTGCTTTTAACGGACACCGCAGAGGTGCCTTTAAGAGAAGAGCTTGAGAAAAGTTTAGAGGGAGGGTTGAGCGCTGAGATTCAAAATCAAGCTGTGGAAGCGATTGCAAAACTCATGGAAAAAGCTGCTGCTTTCCAACCGGAAGCTTGCCATGCCGTCGCGACGGAGGGTTTGCGGCTTGCGGTGAATGGGCAGGCCCTTGTGGAACGGATCGAAAAAGAGACCGGGCTACCTGTGACGATCATTTCTCAAGAAGAGGAAGGGATTTTGGGATTTTTAAGCGCTGTGAATGAAACGGATGTGGACCTCGAGAAGGCTGTCGCTTGGGATTTTGGAGGAGGGAGCTTTCAAATCACTGCCAAATGTGGGGATCGGTATTGCGTTTACCAAGGAAGGATCGGAAAAGTGCCGCTGAAAAATAGATTGCTGAGAATGCAAGGTATCGATGATCCGCTGTGTAGCCCCAATCCAATCGGGAAAGTTCATGCGGAACGGGCGATTCAATTTATCCTCGCGAATGTCGACGATGTTCCCGATGAGCTCCGTCAAAAATTGGATAGACCGGATGTGGTGGTATTAGGGATAGGTATCCATCCGTTATGGGGCATCAAGGATAGCGCTTTTTACGATCCTCGTTGCGTCTATGGGGAACTCGAGGAGAGATGGGACCTCACGGATGAAGAAATATGCGAGAAGGAGTCTTGTCCAAAACAGGCGGCAGTCTATCTCGTATCCAACCTTGTTTTAGCTTACGGAGTGATGCAGGCGTTGGGGATGGGTCAAGTGCATTATGTGGGAACACAAGGAGCAAACGCAGTCGGCACGTTGCTTTCACCAAAATACTGGGGAAAGGAGATTAACAACTGAGAGGAATTTTTTTATTTTGGTTCGTTATTCTCCATTGCGTTGTCCCAAAATGTCTGCTTTCAGTTGAAACGCCTCCTGCTCTCATTGTCGTCTTTGGCGCGACAGGGGATTTAACGGGCCGAAAAGTAATGCCTGCCCTTTACAACTTGACGGAGGATGAAACTTTCTCAGATCACTTAGCCTTCGTAGGGATTGGGCGAAGGGATTATTCTTCTGACAAGTTTAGGGAGCTGATGCGGGAGGGGGTGGAAAAATTTTCCAGGAGGAAGTGCTCGGATGAGAAATGGAAGGGTTTTGAGAAAAAGCTATTTTATCATCGAGCGGACTTTGACTCGGATGAGGGGTATGAAGAGTTGAAGAGGCTGCTTCAGAAAATTGACCAGGAGTGGGGCACAAAAGGAAATCGTCTATTTTACTTGGCGACCCATTCCGACTCTTTTGCAACGATTATTAGAAAGCTCCACGAACACGGGCTCATCTACAACTTAGCCGATCAGAAATGGTCGAGAGTGCTCCTCGAGAAGCCGTTTGGCCGTGATTTGGATTCTGCGCTCCAAATGCAAGGTGAGATTTCTAAATACCTGGATGAAAGTCAAATCTACCTTGTGGACCATTATCTCGGAAAAGCGGCTGTTCAAAATTTATTCCCTTTGCGGTTCAAAAATGCTGTCTTCGAACCTCTCTGGAATAAACAATATATCGACCATGTTCAAATCACGATCAGCGAGGAGATCGGCATCGGCTCCCGGGCGCATTTTTGGGAGGAAACGGGGTTGCTCCGCGATATCTTTCAAAATCACATGATGCAGCTGCTGTCCATCGTCGCTATGGAACCCCCCTCAGCTCTTCGAGCAGAGGAGATCCATGCCGAAAAAATCAAGCTGCTAAAGTCCGTCCGGCCATTTTCAAAGAACGATGTGGTGCGTGGGCAGTACGGTCCCGGAGAAGTGAAAGGGGAGAGGGTGCCCGGCTATCGGCAAGAAAAAGGGGTGGCCGAGGATTCCAACGTGGAGACATTTGTTGCGGCGAAATTGTTTATCGATAATGAACGTTGGCGTGATGTTCCCTTTTATTTGCGCAGCGGGAAAAGACTGGACGCTCAAGCAGCTGAAATCATTGTGTCATTTAAAAATAGTTCCAACGAACTCATTCTCCGTATCCAACCCGATCCGGGTGTTTTTCTTCGAATCGTTTCTGAAGCGCCGGGGCTTAACTCATCCCTGATGGCGTATGAATGGGGTCCTTCCCCTGAGGCGTACGAAAAATTGCTCTTTGATGGGCTACGGGGTGATCACAGTTTATTCGTCGATGGGGAAGAGCAGATTGCTGCCTGGAAGATTCTGGCCCCAGTGATGGAAGGTTGGAACCATTTTTCCACGCCTCCAATTCCGCAGTATGTCGCTGGCTCTCAAGGTCCAAAAGAAGCAAAAGCTTTGATGGATTAATTCTCTCCCCCGCTCGGGCAAGGGAGAGAATAAGACGTTACCGCTTGGGTTGTTTAGGAGGATATTGGGGTTGTTGTGGTTTTGGCTGAGACGGCTGCTCAGGTCTTTTTGGCGGGTTGGTGGGTTGTTGGTTTGGCTTTGGGTGCTGCTGCGCCATAGGTTGCTTTTGTTGCTGGGCCATGATTTGCTCCTGGTTAAAGGAAAGCTTTCTTGCTTTCTAGTTTTGAATTAAACGAATTAAGAAAAAAAATCAAAAATTATTTCCATCGCTTGACTTCTTTTGTCTAAGATAGGAAAATATTCTGCTATTAAGAGGCTATATTTTGGTCATGAGTAAAAAAATCTCCCTGTTCTCTCTTGTCCTTCTCATTGTTGCGGCGATCGACAGTATTCGCAATTTACCAGCATCCGCACTGTTCGGAAGTGCATTGATCTTTTTCTTTATTTTTTCTGCGATTTTCTTTTTGATTCCGACTTCTTTAGTCGCAGCAGAACTTTCTGCGGCTTTTCCTGAAAAAGGGGGGGTTTATCATTGGGTCAAAACGGCGTTTGGTGAAAAATTGGCTATGGTCGCCATTTGGTTGCAATGGATCAATACGATGGTATGGTATCCGACGATCCTGTCTTTTATCGCTGGAACAGCGGCGTATTTGATTGACCCGGCTCTTGCTGAAAATAAATGGTACCTGGTTGCCTGCATTCTCGTTATTTTTTGGGGAATTACTTTCGTCAATCTCTGCGGAATCCATGTATCGGCAAAGATAAATAGCTTTTGCGCGCTTATCGGTATGGTCTTTCCGATGTTCTTTCTGATTGTTC
>CAJCIW010000215.1 GCA_903970455.1 Verrucomicrobiota bacterium
CTCCAATAAAGGAGGAGATGGAGCAGCTTTTGGCGGTGGAATTTTCATCAATAGTTCTTCAGCCTCTGTGACTATCGCCGGAGCAGGTCTATTTTCCGGAAATACTGTGAATAGTAACAGCGGCGCCGGCGCTGCATTCGGCGAAGACTTATTCATGAGAGATGGAGTTACATTCACCTTAAGTCCGGCAAGCGGGCAAACCATCACGATGAATGGGTCGATTGTCGATGCAAACGTCCTTTCTATTCCCAGCGGACAGAGTTGGGTACAGGGGGGAAGCGGCCATGGAGGGATTACCGTGAATGGCACCGGAGGAACCGTGGTATTCAATGGAATCAACACATACACGGGAGATACCTCTATCATGGCCGGGACTTTGGTGATCAATAGTTCAACGGCTAACTCTTCTTTCACTATTCAAAATAATCAGGCCATTTTAAAAGGGATCGGAACTTGTGGTCCTATCAGAGTCAATACGGGAGGAACGCTTGCTCCGGGAAACTCTCCGGGAACTCTAGAGACGAGCCAAGTTGCTTTTGATTCAGGTTCGATCTTCCAAGTGGAGATCAATCCGACAACGGCAAGCTCACTAATTGTGACGGGCAACGGGACTCTTGCCGGGAGCGTCTCTGTGATCGCTGATGCAGGGACATATCCGAGCAGTGGGCAGTATCAGATCATGTCGATAGGAGGAACGATCAGCGGAGCATTTGATCCGGTCGTTCTCAGTAACTCTTCAAATTTTTCGTTCAGTTTGGATCAGATGGGCAATGATCTGTTTCTCCTCTTCAATTACACGGCGCCGCTAACCCCGTTAATTCCTACCGGCAATCTCGGCGGAAATGCAAGGCGGATTGCAAACTACCTCAATACAAACGCATCTGAAGATGTAATTGCTTTGCTTGAATCTCTTCCTGAGAGAGAATTAAACAAGGCGATAAATGCGATCTCTCCTTCGAGAAATAGTTTTGGAGCATATATCGCAGATCAAACTGCCTTCTCATTTAGCCGTATTCTTACAGCGCACTTAGACAGCTTGCGCTATCAAAAGCCTGCAATTCGGAAGGGATCGAGCTTGACTGCAAGCCGTTCAGATAAGCCGACGGCTCCTGCGGTTAGGGAGTCTCAGCAAAAAATTACCCCATGGATCGCCGGTTATCAAGAGTTTTCTTATCTCTCTGCTTCGCAGCAAAACCCATCCTTCAAATACATTACTGAAGCTGTAGTAGCGGGTGTAGAAGCGAGAAAAGAGAAATGCTACGTCGCAGGAGCCTCTTTTGGTTACGCCCATATTCACTACTATGCGAAAGAATCAGCAGGACATGGCAACATGAACGACTATGGGCTGTCTTTATACGGTGATGCGTATGTGAGTGATTTCTATTTTTCACCCTCTCTTTGGGGAGTGTTTAGCCAAATCGACAACACAAGAAATATCAAGTTCAGTGGATTTTCTGAAAAGGCCTCAGCGAATATCTACGCGTGGCAGTTCAACCCTCACTTGGAAATCGGATATGATCGATGGTTTTCTTATTGCAGGCTCGCACCTTTCACGTTGCTTGATTGGGTCTCTTCTTGGCAACGAGGCTACTCTGAATCAGGCGCTACACCATTCAATGCTCATGAAAGTGGCAAATATAGTTCTATGATGCGCAGCGAAACAGGTCTTCGTATAACGCAAGATTGGGCCTACTCATGGGGTTCATTCTCTCTAAACGAAAAGGCGTCGTATATCTTTGAAAAGCCGATCAATGTCGGGAATGTTTTTGCATCGTTTCTCGGGACTCCGGGCTCTTTCACAGTATATGCGGTCAACCAAACTCTCAATTTAGGTGCGATCGGTCTTGATTTTCTATTTGCAATCGGGAAGAAAACCCCAGTCAATATCCTCTTCGGTTACGAGGGAGAGTTTGGATCTAACTACTTGTCGAATGAGCTCCAATTCACTATGAGCAAGGATTTCTAATCCTCAGGAGAGGTTGAAATAAAAAAGCCGGGTAAAAACCCGGCTTGAACGAAAACCAACCCTACCCCTTAAAAAGATTGCTTGGCGTTTTTCTAACCTGCAAGCTCTACATCTGCTTAAAGAAACCCGATTTCAAGAGCTTCCCAAATATTTTGCGATACTCCATTGGCTGTCCATCGGCTAAACCGAGTATAACAAGAATTCCAAGAGCCATATCGATTGGGCAAATCCCTCGATGGAGCACCTGTTCTTAGGATCCAAAAAATACCTTCCAAGATTTTACGATGAGGACGGCTCGGCCTTCCCCAATATCCCCGTTCGGGTGGCAATAAACACTTGATTTTTCCCCATCGTTCTTTTGTTAATATTTTGCGGTTCATAAACTCCCCCTTTTTGATAGAGGGAAATTATGAACTTATTTAGATATTTTGAAAACGCTCCCTAGAGCCTTAGAATCCCGCCGGTGCCGGGCGCACAAAAAAAAACTGCATGGGCCTTTCGGCACATGCAGTTCGCATGATCACTGTCGTTGCCGACAATGATTAAGTGTTACGCAGGCAAGATAGCGCGCAAGTTTTGTATTGCCGTTTGAACCAATAGGTCATAACGTGCAGTACCAAGGTTCCCGATAACGTGATCGCCGAAGTCAACACGTCCCTCGTCGTTTCTAACATTAGCTTCCCACATTTGGAACTTAAGCGCCTGCTGAGAGGCTTCCAGTGTTCCTACAGTTCCTGCTGGTAACGCTTGGAAGCATTGCCGCTTCTCAGCACCTGTCAATCGAGTAGAAGCGAGGATCATTTCGAGAGCATCCAATTTCACTAAAGGAGACTGAATTTGGGTGATCAGGTTAACAACATTCACAACAGACGGAGTCGTAACAGCGGCACCTGCAACATCAGCAGCAGTGAGGATATTACGGATGCTGTTCACAAATGTAGCATCAGGAGCTCTGGCAACTGTCGTCGACGATGTCGTGCCAGTTGTTGAAGATGTCGTTGCTGCTGATGTTGATACAGCTGCTTCTAAAGCGTTTTTCAATGCCAGCGCTGCTGTTTTAGCCAACGCTCCACGAGGATCAGTTGCAATGATGTGATCGCCGAAGCCAAGGCCACGTCCGTCATCACTACCATGGGATGCCCAGAGCTGCCGTCTGAATCCGCTTTTGGAAGCTTGTACGTTATCTATTCCTGGTTGGCCTACATTTCCTTCTGGGAGGGCATCATAGAAACGTTTTGCAATTTCATCTGTTGAGTTGTTTGCATTGAGAACAGCGAGGAATGCTTCCATCTTGTTCACAGGAGATTGGATCCCGGTGAACAATGTTACCGCGGTATCAACCAGTTCATTGGATGGAACAGCAAAAGTTGTCGTAGCAGATGCAACGAACTGTCCACAGATCATGTCGCGACGCTGAACATCTGACCAAGTTTGACCAGGGCCCGGAGGTGGGACTGGGACTGGTGCAGCATCTGCTTTCTCAAACCAGGAGCCGATCAATGGGAGTGTAGACAAGCAGTTGCGGATCGTGTCCATTACGCTAGAGATCCATGCGCTGATCTGAGCGCTGAACCCTTGATTTTCAGCCGCTGAAGAAATCGAGCTGTTAGCGCTTGAAATTCCTGCATTGGGTTGTGTGACGGCAGGTTGTGTCACATTTTGTGCAGCGCTATTTGACGCGGCAGCAATAGTTGAATTTGCTATAGGAGTAGCCATGTATTAACCTCCTCTAAAGGTTGTTGAAAACTGTAACGCCAAATCTTTTGACGTTTTTTGAAAAACATCATAGATCATAAATGTTAAGGGGATATTAAGAAAAGGAAAAAGCATCTGATATTCAAAATGCCTATAGCAAGTAACTTGGAATTTTGCCCCCATTAAAGATTGAATTTTTTTTTAACAGTTGCTCTTTCGTCCTTCTAGACGAGAATTGCAAACGAAAGCATACTGGATTGGAACCATTGGACACACAATGCGATTGATTCTCGGCTCACAATCTCCTCGTCGAAAAGAAATTTTAAGTTTCTTTGCTATCCCTTTTGTGCAAATTCCCTCCGCGTTTGATGAAAATACCGTCCCTTTCCGGGGCAACCCCGCTGAATATGCTCAGGAGCTTTCTCTTAAAAAGGCCCAGGAGCTCGCTCCCCTCTTTTCAAACGATGTGATCCTAACGGCGGACACTGTCGTTTATTTTCAAAATAATATCTACAACAAACCCAGGGATAAAACAGAGGCATTCGAGATGCTAAAAACATTATCGGGGCAATGGCACCAAGTCTTTACTGCCGTCACGGTATTAAAAAAAGATCTTTGCCTCTCTGGATTTGAAGAGACAAAAATTCTTTTTCATCCCCTAACAGACGAACAGATCCGCCTTTATCACCAAAGCTGTGAATTTCTCGACAAGGCCGGAGGCTATGCGATCCAACAGGCCGGGAGCATTCCGATTGCGCGTATCGAGGGATGCTATTACAATGTGATGGGACTGCCCCTGAATACGACGAGAGAACTTTTGCTGAAAGCGGGAATCGATCTATGGAAACATCTGAACCCCTTTTAACCTGAAATGAAAAACGGGAAACTCCTGCATACTTTTGTATTCGCCGTAACCTCTTTGTTGGCAGGTGGAGAAGTTTTGCCAAAGGGGAATGAGCGGGCCGGAGTTGAGATTTCAGATCTGAAAGAGCGTACTGGGATCAACAAACTGCATATCCTCTATTTGCTACAGTCGAAGGAGTTCGACCGCGCGATCGAGCTCTACCTCGATTACAAAAGGGGATTGGGCAGGGACGATTTTGAAATCTTGCAGCAAATGGCGATGATCATCCTGGAACAGGGAGCCCGCAGCACAGATCCAGAAACGCAGTTGATCAGCATTTTTGGTTCCAGCATCGCGGGCATTTCAGCTTCGATCGATGTCCTTGAGACAGGGATCACCAGCCCGCAACCGCAGACGCAAATGGCTGCCATTCAATTTTTAGGCCGGATGCAGGACGACAGATGTGAAGAGCTTCTCAACAAGGCGATGTCCTCAGATTATTTTTTTACCCGCTTACAGGCCGCTTATCAGCTAGCCATCCGTAAATCACGGACAGCAGTCGGGCATATTGAATCTTTGATGAATAGAGTCCCTCCCGAGATGCGCTTTTTTTTCCCTCAATTTTTCGCCCTGATCGGCACCTCTGATGCGATCGCGCTCCTCCGTAACATGATGGACGAACCGTTTCATATGACGAGGATCGAAGCCATTTTGAGCGCAGCCCGCTATGGCCGCGATGATCTCTTGCCCATGATCCGCTCGCGCGCAACGCACTTGAACATCGCGGAACAGGAAGCTTGCGCATGCGCTATCGGCTATCTCAAAGACTCCAAGTCGATTCCTCTGCTGAAAAAATTAGCTCAATCTCCATCGACAAACGTCAAACTCGCGGCAAATTATTCCTTATTTCTTTTAGGAGAGGAATCTGCCAAGAATGAGATTGCCATTTTGGCCAAAGAAAAAGATATTTTTGCCATTTCATTGCTCGGAGAAATCCCTGGAATGGAGGAGATTCTTTTTCCTTTGACCCAAGATCCTCAGATGCAAGTACGTTTCAACGCTGCTTTCTCCGCGCTGAAGCTCGGCGACCACCGTCACTTTCATGTCTTTCTGGAATTTTTAATCCGCGATTCGCGCGATCTAGGATTCCAGCCCCAACATAGCGTTGGGGGCTCGCTTATGGCATGGAAGGTGATATCTTCTGCTCAACAGCATCAAAAAAACAATCCCAACGACTTGATGGCCTTATCCCTCAACGTCAGAGAACACATGCTGAAGCTATGCCTCGACCTTCCAGCCGAGGAGTTTCTTAAAATCGCCAATGTCCTGTTCGACTCTAAGCAAGCGGACCTTATTCCGATCCTCATCGACCTGATGGAAAATCTTCAAACTCCCGAAGCGATCGCTCTTTTGAAAAATAAAGCCCAAACAGCCGGAGCTCCTCTAACACGCGCATATTGCAATCTCGCCTTGCTCAGGTTAAAACAGGGAGAACCTTATAAATCAGTTGTCTTGAGCTGGATTTCAGCGAAAAAATATACGGAGATGTTCCGTTTCCGCCCCATGCTGCCTTGGGATCGAAAGATGTCGGAAAAATCGAATGCCTTTGAGCTTACCCCCGAAGAAAATTCAAGGCTGCTCATCGAATGTTATCAGACCATTGCGGTCGAGCATGACAAGCAGAGCATCGAGATCATCCTAGATGGACTCAAAACCGGACATCCCAAAAACCGTCCCATCCTCGCCGGCCTCCTCGTCCAAGCTATTCAATAATGATTTAATTTAACAATTTTGTTGTTTCGCAGGGGTGATTTCAGCAATTACAGAAATAAAGTCCTTTGGTTTGGAAGTAAACTCTCTCTGAAAGAAATTCAAAATCGAGGCGTGATTGTTCGAAATATGTCTTGCAAGTAGATAGGCTAAAACAAGCTGAGACCGTTGCACAACTCTCGCCCATCATCGCTGAAACCAGAAGAAAAATAACAGGATGATAGGATGGACAGGATAAGAGAAATTTTTGCCGCAAAGCGGCAGCGGCGAAGCCGCCGTTTTATTCCCATCCTGACCATCCTATCATCCTGTTATTTTTTTCT
>CAJCIW010000216.1 GCA_903970455.1 Verrucomicrobiota bacterium
ACTCGATTTTGGGCAATAATGTCAATTTAGGGGCCGCACCGGCCCCTAAATTGACATTATTGCCCAAAATCGAGTCCCCCACGTAATTAAAATGCGCTGCCGAGGCGCCGTTGAGAAGAATCGAATGCTTGAGTTCACTCTCATGACCAATCACACAACCATCCCCTGTAACGACGTCGCCGCGAATGTAGGCGCCATGCCGGATTTTGCAGTTTTGCCCAATCACGCAAGGGCCTTCAATGTACGCCCCGGGCTCTATTGAGGTTCCCTTTCCAATTGTGATCGATTCTGAATTAACAAGGTAGACGGTGGAGGGGACGTCGATTTCAATTTTTCCTAACTTCAGGGATTGCAAATAAGTTTTAAGGCGCTCTAGAGCTTGCCAAGGATATTGGCACTCCTCAAACAAAGAAGCATGAGAATACTCCTCTAAAGAAAAAAATTGATTAGGTGCGAGAATGGTTGTCATAGAACGTCATTCTAAAGGTCCCAGTCTTATTTGAAGAGTCATTTTTTTAAAAAAATTCGGTTTATATGTGGCTTTAGGATTTCCATGATTACACTTACATATATCTACTTCTTAGTCTTTAGAAGCTGTGGAAGTGTTGATAAACTGCAGTTTCTAGAATGGAAACCCCCTGTTCATGAGTTGTATAAATGGTGGTCATAAAACCCCCTCTTATAGACAATCATCAATTCATCAACAAACGCAGTACCAGTTAATGACAGAGTTTTCCACACACCTAAAATGCGACTATTTCC
Organism: Verrucomicrobiota bacterium; assembly: GCA_903970455.1. Classification (GTDB taxonomy): domain Bacteria; phylum Chlamydiota; class Chlamydiia; order Chlamydiales; family Rhabdochlamydiaceae; genus CAJCIW01. The sequence continues at coordinate 763 of CAJCIW010000216.1, forward strand.
CGTTATGCTCGGGTTGCGAAATCCACGGCGATGTCTCCTCCCCTCCCATTTGGAATGAGATAAAAGAGTTTTTTAACCATGTTGCTCCATCAACTCCCATCTCCCTTGTAGCCGGAGAGGTTACCCATTGGCGCTCCAGGGGCAAACTGGCCGTGCGTGGAACTGCCTCCAAGCCAGAGATCGGCCTCTTTAAACACGGTTCCCATCAAGTTGTCCCGATTCCCACCTGCCCACTCCACCACCCCTCGATCAATCGTGTTTGCGCCACAGTTAAGCAAACGTTAATCGATTTGAAAATTGATCCCTACCTGGAAGAATCAGGAACAGGGATAGTCCGCTATCTTCAGTTTGTTGTGGAGGAAAAAACAGGCCGAGTCCAACTCACCCTTGTCGTTAACAAAAACGATCCAAGGCTGGAACATTGTGTAAAACGGCTTTACACTGAAGGAGAGCTCCACTCCATTTGGCTGAACTTTCAAACTGAAAAAACCAACAAAATTTTTGGAGAAAAATGGGAATTATGCGACGGCGAACCTTACCTTTGGGAAAGGTTGGGCGAGGTGGAATGCGCGTTTCACCCCGCTTGTTTTGGGCAGGCAAATAAAGACCCTTTTGTAAAAGCATTGAACAGAATTCGAGAGTGGACAAAACCCAATCAGCGCATCTTAGAGTTTTACGCCGGAGTGGGGGTGATTGGACTTAATTTAGTGAACCAATCCGGAGCGGTGACTTGCACAGAGATTAACCCGTTTGCCTCGGAGTGTTTTCATTTAAGCCGCTTAAAGCTTAAGCCAGAACTTCAACGAAAAATCTCTATGAAAATCTCTTCCACAGAAAAAACTTTAAATCTTGTGTCTGAAAACGACGTGATTATCGTTGACCCCCCACGAAAAGGGCTCGATCCAGCTGTCCTTAACGCGCTGTGCAGCGCTCAAAACACCTCCCAGATTATTTACTTGAGTTGCGGGCCTGTTTCATTTCAAAGGGATTGCGAGAAGCTTCTTCAGCATGGCTGGAAGGTGAGCAACGCCGAAGCTTACCTCTTTTTCCCAGGCACTAACCATGTGGAGATTTTGTGTAGTTTTTATAAATCGAGGAGACTGCTTTAAAAAAGGCAAATGTCAAACTGGCACCATCTATCAGGTTTTTTTTACCATCGGCCTCAAATTTCAGTCCGTTACATTTTGTAACCGACCGACTAACTATTTTCTTGAAGAATTTAACGGAACTCATTGAGAAAAGAATCTGGGTGAGTGGATTCGAACCACCGACCCCCAGCACCCCATGCTGGTGCGCTAGCCAAGCTGCGCTACACCCAGAAATGAATTAAATTGTTGTAAGGCCCTCGAACTGAAATTCGGCCCGCTTGAATTCCTTGAGGCCAATACGTGCGCACTCTTCGATAATCTTTTCGAGAATATCACCAGGATGGACTTCAGCAGCGGAAATGTCCACGGTGATTGAAGCTGTAAAATTGACTCCGCCTTTCACGCCTTTGACTTTGAAGTTGGCGTAGATGGCATCTTTTTTCCTAGAGATATTTTTAAAACGGATGAGATTGTTTTCGGCCAGGTCTTTCATAGTGTACTCTCTCTAAAAATCTACGGGAGAATGCTAGGGCTTTAGGCGGTTTCTGTCAACGGCAAGTGTGAAGACGAGCTGGTAAAAAAATTTAAAATATCTTGTGCTTTGAACACTCCTGCTTGGCGATATTCATCCCGATGGTGTAATTTCGTTCATCTCTAGCGTGAGGAAAAAATGGGCATGAAACTTGAAGTTGGTTGGCACCAGGAGTTGAAAGAAGAAATGGGCAAGGATTATATCCAAGCGCTTAAGGAATTCCTCGCTACGGAAAATGCGCAACAGAAGATCGTTTATCCTCCCGCGGAACAGGTCTTCAACGCTTTTCTCCATACGCCTTTTTCTAAAGTCAAGGCTGTGATCATCGGACAAGATCCGTATCATGGCCCTGGGCAGGCGCATGGCCTAAGTTTTAGCGTTCCTGTCGGAATACCCTCGCCGCCTTCCTTAAAAAACATATTCAATGAACTGAAGCAAGATCTTGGGATCGCTCCTTCAAAAGGAGGGTGTTTGTATTCTTGGGCACAACAGGGAGTTTTGCTTTTAAATGCGACGTTGACTGTCCGAAAAGGGGAGCCTAAGTCGCATTATGGAAAAGGATGGGAGCAATTTACGGATGCGGTTGTCGCAAGCTTAATTGAGCGGGAAGATCCGATTGTGTTTATTTTATGGGGTAAATCAGCGCATGAAAAGCTGCAGCACATTCTGCAGAATCGAAAGACTCCGCATGAAGTTCTCATAGCTGCACATCCCTCGCCTTACTCCGCTTATAGCGGTTTTTTTGGCTGCCGCCATTTTTCCAAAACGAATGCCTTTTTAGAAAAATGGGGCAAAGCACCCATTGAATGGACCGTTACTGAAACTCGAGGTTCTTGATTTCTTCTTTTTTTCCGTGTTCTAACTTGTGGTTGAGCGCGTTTTCCCATCGCTCGTCGTTGAGAAGAAACTTGTAATCGAACTCTTCAAAATTCGTTTGGGTCGAAAATGTCCAGGTATCATTGCCGACATATTCGAGTGCGATTCCTTTTTCCCAATTCATTCCAGGTCCGCCACCGCGTATGAATAGTCTGTTTTTTCCATCGTAAGGATGTTTAGCTATGATAGAGGATGTTTGGGGGGGAGGGGTCCGTTCAACGATCCTTTCCGCAGGTTTAGGTTGAAACTCGAGGTTCTTGATTTCTTCTTTTTTTCCGTGTTCTAACTTGTGGTTGAGCGTGTTTTCCCATCGCTCGTCGTTGAGAAGAAACTTGTAATCGAACTCTTCAAAATTCGTTTGGGTCGAAAATGTCCAGGTGTCATTGCCGACATATTCGAGTGCGATTCCTTTTTCCCAATTCATTCCAGGTCCTCCGCCGCGTATGAATAGGCGGTTTTTTCCATCGTAAGGATGTTTAGCCGTAATGGAGGATGTTTGTGGAGGAGGGGTCTGTTCAACGATCCTTTCCACGGGTTTAGGCTGCTGTGGTTCTGGGAGGACCGCAGCTGCTTCTTCCGGTGTATAAAGTACGAAGTAGTGCTGGTCATTGCGGCAAAAAGTTGCATTTGCTTCAGGTTTGTCGAGAATGAGGAGTCCTTCTGAAGCGCCAATTTTAGGGTCGATGATCCGCACTGCGAAGTCCAGTTTTTTGCAAAGCGCTGTAATCATTGGGTGGCTGAAATCCACGCCCATCGCAAGAACATATTTATCTACGAGTTGTTCGTAAGTTTTATTTTCGATCGATTCTCCATAGACCTGTTCGATCTCTGCCAAAAAGAAGACATCATAACTACCTTTATTCTCTTTCATCTCTTGAGCAGCAAGGTGACGGAAGTAATTGATGAAGGGAAGGATTTTTTGATTATTCTTCAAAACATTTTCAAATTGGGAAGGATAATCTTGAAGATAGGAGAGAGTAAGAATGAGCTCTGTTTTTAATTCAACGGCATCGCTTCCATCCTCAGCAATAAAATTGATAAACTGGTCAATGGCTTTAGTTTGGACCAGATTTTCAAAAAACCTTGTCGTTAACGCCGAAATAAAGCAGTTGCCGTCGCCCCGAATTTCGCGGATGGCGGAAGCTTTAGAAACCGTCTCGAGAATTTTTTTGTTGGAGGTTGTGATATGGGGAGCTATTTTTGGGCCGATGCAGGGAATATCGCCATAAAAGATCTTGGCAGCCGGATAATTGGTCAAAAGAATATCATTGAGCCGTTTTAATCCTTCCAACACATCGGTTTCAACTTGAGTGACCCGTTCAACAAATGAGATCATTTCCTCTTCATTTCCTGGGGTCATTTTGCTATTAATTTCCTTCTTTAACTCTGAAATCTCTTGCATCGATTGCCCAAAAACCTGGATGATTTTTTGATGATGAGTTTCCACTTCAGGAGTAGAAATTTGCCGACCTTGGATTTTGACAAGGAATGCCGCTGTTTGCAGAGTAAACCCTTCGGACGCTGATTGGATATTATTAACTTTTGAAGAAATAGGGATTGCCATAAAATTACTCCTTTCTATTATTTTTATAATTATTATACAAAGTTATTTAATTAAATGCAATTAAGTAAAGAATTAAATTCTAAGATTGAATCTCTTATCAGCGGTGTATCGACGAGGGATATTTCTGATTCAAGAAAAGAATTAACGGAGATTTATCGCAATAATACTAATAAAAATTTTAATTTAACGCTTCAGCACCGCCTCGCCTATCTCATCGCCCGGTTGCCTGCAACTTATGCTGTTGTGTGTCGGGTGTTTACAGAGATGAAAAGGCGTTGCGGAGATTTAGGGCCTCTAACGCTTCTAGACATCGGCGCGGGGCCGGGCACTGTTTTGCTGGCAGCAAGAGAGGCGGCATTGCCCATCACTTCCGCAACACTGGTCGAAAAGGAGCCAGGTTTTATACAAATAGGGAAAGAGCTTTCTGATGGGACAATCGATCACGATTGGCTTTGCAGGGACATTGTCAAAGAATCAAATTTTACCTCGCACGACCTGGTCGTCGCCTCTTATTCGTTAGGGGAGCTTAGTGAGAAAGACCGCTCCCAAGTCGTAATTAAACTTTGGCAGTTGACAAAGAAAATTCTGATTATCATCGAGCCGGGAACTCAAGCTGGATTTGAATCTTTAATACGGATGAGAGAAATTTTGCTTCTGCATTCGGGCTATCTCGTCGCGCCCTGTCCCCATTCTGAAAAATGTCCTATGCAACAAAACGACTGGTGCCATTTTTCTGCACGCATTGAACGCTCTTCTTTGCATCGCAAAATCAAAGAAGCAACTTTAAATTATGAAGATGAAAAGTTTTGCTACGTGATTTTTTCCAAAAACAAAGTCGAACCTTGTCAAAGTCGCGTTGTACGTCATCCTTTTAAAGGAGCAGGTTTCATCAAACTTCAACTTTGTT
>CAJCIW010000217.1 GCA_903970455.1 Verrucomicrobiota bacterium
GTGCGCCAGTAGATCAACTCCGGCGATGGATGAAAGAGCGAGTCGATGGCTCCGATGACTGCCTCGTAAAGCTCTTGACGGGGCTCATCGGTTTCGCGGGTGCTGGTAAAATAGTGGACACAGAAACGCCCATCATAGAAATCGATTGCTAGCGGGTATTCCTTGATGTCCCTGTCATAAATTCGAAAGCAATTTGTTTTTGTTCGATTGCCCCATTTTCTTAGATGACGGTAATTTTTTCGTATCCGATTTTTCAAAGGAGAACTTTTATCTTCATCATCTGTAATTATTGGCAAAAACAAAAGGTGTGTGTTCAATTGACCTCAAAGTTTGATGAACCACTTTCCGAGATTTGAACTATCCATTTTTTGCAGGAGGAATTTGTGCAATCACCTGGGAAAACACCTTTTCTTTTTGGGTGTCGCAATTGACGGTATGCAACAGCTTTTGCTTCGAATAGAAAGCAATCAAAGGGGCTGTCTGTTCATGATAGACCTTCAACCGTTTCGTGATCACTGCTTCCGTATCATCGGAGCGTTGGATCAGGTTTCCGTCGCATTTATCGCATTTCCCTTTTGTTTTTGGAGGAGAATAGATCAGCTGATAGGGCGTCCCACATTTTTCACAAGAGACACGGTTTGTCAATCGTTCGATGATTTTTGCGTCCGATAGGTCCAAATTGATGACGATAGGCGTTGGCTTTCCTTTTAAACGGTTCTGAAGAGCTTCGGCTTGAGGCAACGTGCGGGGAAATCCATCCAGGATGTATCCAGTGGCGCAATCTTTTTGAGAAACTCTTTCAAAGAGCATGTCGAAGATTAAACCATCCGGGACAAGCTGCCCTTTGTCCATGTAGGTTTTTGCTTCTTTTCCAAGGTCGGTGTCGCGGCGGACGTGATCCCGAAGCAAATCTCCTGTGGAAATGTGGGGCAGATGCAATTTCTCCTGTAGCATGGCCGCTTGCGTTCCTTTCCCCGATCCGGGCGGGCCAAGCAAGATGAGAACGAGGGGAGAAGGGGCATTTTCCGCTTTTTCGCCGGAATAGAGGGAAGCGGAGAAAAACGATCCAAACATAAGAATCCCAGTAAATAATTTTTTTATAAAAGAGATCATCACAGAGCCTCAACAGTGTATAAAGCCGAGGAGTATAGCATGATTAGGAAACAAACTGAAGAATTTTAAGCCCTAGAGTAAATTTTCGCTAGAAAATTCCGTCAGAGGAAGATTTTAGGGACCGAATTTCCCATTGAACAACATCGTTGACAATTTCATCTTTACAATTGGGGCCAAGGTGGAGTCTATTCCTGGCTTAATTTTTTTAAAATTAATCTATCGTGGCTTGCTCAAGGATGAAATCTGCACTCTCCAAATGCCCATTGCTGGAAGCGATCAGACAGCAATTTTCGAGCACAGCGGGTTCAAGATACCAATACTTTTCGGATGCTGCTAATTTGAACAAAAAGCGAAGCACTTCGAGCTGGCCATGTTTTGAAGCGCCGAACAAAGCCGCGTTAAAGCTGAGCCTGTCAATGAGAAAAGTGATTTCAGGCAGCACTTTGAAAAAGAGGAATTTCAGTACTTCGATGTGGCCAAACGAAGAAGCTGCAAAGGAGCAGCAGTGGACAAGATCGAAACCCACCATTAAGAGATTCTCTGGAAAAACTTCCTTGATCAGAAATTTCAGTATTTTGCGCTGGCCATTGGCAGACGCAGCAACGCAACATTGGTTTAAGAGTTCGCGGTGGATAAAACTGCTGCTCTGAGGGAAAATTTTGAAGAGGAAGAATTTCAAGATTTCTCGATGGCCATGCGCTGCAGCGCAGATGCAGCAATTGCTCAATGTCCATTCTGGCACAGAGTAGGAGCTCATTTCGGGAATTAAAGTGTCGAATAAGAATTCGAGCACATGAAGATGGCCAAATAAGGAAGCCGCGAGACAGGCTTGATCGAGGATTTCCTGGTCGAATTGACAGAAGCTTTTTCTCACGTGCTTGAAGAGGGCTTTTACCATTTCAAGATCCCCTTGGGCTGCTGCAGAGACGAATGGGGCCGTCGTCATCAGATCAAGGGAGTGGCACAAGCAGGGAGAAGATGGAAAAAGGGAATTAAGAGGGACGCACCGATTTTGGCAAAACGTTTCGACTCTTTGCTGACAATCGATATTATTTTCCAAAGGGAAGAAGCAAGAAGATAAGGCGATTGTTTTTGAGATTATTTTGTTCTTAAAAAATTGCATCGATTTATTTTCATTTGTTCTTAATTTCTTATTATAATTAATTTTAATTAATATCAAGTGGAGAGAAAATCTTCCCTTGATATTAGCCGCCGGCAAAGTTAAAATGGTTTTTCTATGAAACTGCTTGAAAATTTCGAAGCGATCGATTTAACCCACCCGCTCGACAGCTCAGTTCCGACTTGGAGAGGAAGGTGTGGATTCCATTTCGAGGTCAAAATGGACTACGATCGAGGTGTCCGCGTCCTTTTTTATAAATGCCATGCAGGAGTAGGAACGCACATGGATGCGCCGGCTCATTTTTACCCCGATGGAGCTGTGATGTCTGATATCCCCTTAAGCCAGCTGATTGTCCCGGCAAGAATCATCGACGTCTCCGCTCAATCTCATCCTGATTTTTTTGTCGGGCCTGAAGAGATCCTTGAGCATGAAAAAAAATGGGGGAAGATCGAAGAGGGGAGTCTTGTCTTTGCTTACACCGGGTGGGAAAAATTTTGGGGAGATGTCGCTCGTTACCGCAATGAGGACCTTTTGGGAAAGATGCATTTTCCGGGATTCCACGTCAAAGCCGCAGAATTGCTTTTGGAAAGAAAAATCGTCGGCCTCGGTATCGACACTCTTTCCCCGGATGGATCAAACAATGGCCCAGGGGGGAAGTTTCCTGTCCATGAATGTGTGTTGAGAGAGGGAAAATACATCATCGAAAATGCCGCTCACCTTTCAAAGATGCCGGCAAAAGGGGGCTATGTGCTTGCGCTTCCCTTAAAAATTACAGTGGGGGCAGAAGCTCCGATGCGGCTGGTAGGTCTTATACCCATTATCAATAAACAAACGGGATGAGGCGAAAAGGGACTCTTTCGCAATATTTGTCCCAGTCCTTGCCGTACTTCAATTTGCACCGCTTTTCTTGTCTGTAAGAGCGGTCTATGAGCAACAAAAATAGAAATGTCAGATAGAAGTAAGGGATGTAATGGCTTGACAGCGCCGGAATGCTCCAGCAAAGAGCTCCCAGCATTTCGGGAAGGTAGTGGAAATGGCGGGAAATTCCCCAAAAACCGGATGCGAGGAGCAGTGTCTGCTTTTCTTCTCCCCATTCTGTTTTGTAATTGGCGAAGATCAGGTTGGGTTTTTTCTTCCAGATGGTGCACTCTCCATTTTTGGTGCGGACATATTGCCGCTGCCTGTCAGCGAGATAATTGATAAAAATGCAACCGGTGCCTGTCAGGAAGATCGATATGGCTGCAAAAGAGGTAAGATTGTTCGGATGATTGACCAAGTAGAGAGTAGGAGAAGTGTAAATCGCAGGAAGCCAGACCATACTGCCCCAGCAAATGAAGAGGCCGGCTCTGTCATACATGATCTCCATCGATCTCAAATAGCCTGTTTCCCACCAGAAAAATTTCGCAATGTAGAAAAGCTGTAAGGTGACTGCGACGAGCATCGAATTGGAAAGGCCATAGAGCTGCGTTTGTTTTGCCGCAAATGAGATGACGATCAATCCCCATCCCATCATTCCGAAGCGGCAGTTGGTGAACATTTTCACATCCCATCCGAAGATCCGGGGATACAGCTCCATTCCCCAAAAATAATCGAAAATGGGATGCCCGCTGGTCGCTGCGTCTGCGCTGGATGGTTTGTAGCGGCCTTTGAAATACAAAAATAGACAAAAGAGCAGGCTGAAAAAGTTCAAAGCGCCAAGAAGTCCCCCAAAATTGTCGTAGATGATTCCCGGTGCGAAAAGTTTGAATTGCACTGAACCCAGATAGAACAACACCATCGTGCAAGTGAAAGCGGAGACGCCATTGGCTTTATAAACAGGAATGTTTCCTTTTGGAGTGGCAGGCGCCTCGACTTTTCTTCCGGGCAATATTTTCATTAGAAAAAGCTCTACTGCGGTAAATACTGCCAAAATTTTCCATGCCTCTGCAGTGCCGAAGAACAAAGGGCTCCAAATTCCGTAAATCGTCGAAAAGATCCCTCCTTTTGCGAAAAGAGCGCAAAGCTGCTCGATCGACCCATTGAGGGAAACATTGGTGTACCACACGAGGATGACGAGCGGAGGACAGATGGTGAACAGGAGGATGGGAGCAATAATCTTCCGTAACCATTTAGAGGGCATTTGCTTATTCATTTGTTTCTCCTCGATCAAACAAAGCATAATTTAAGGCACATTTGTAATGACATAAAAAATTTTGACCTTTTTTTCCACTCTTTTTACAGACTCATGTGAAAAAAATTTAAAAAAACGAAGTTGGAAATAATAGGTCGATTTTATAAGATGAGGGATTTGGATATGAACAAAACAAACAGACAATTTAGCCTTTTACGGACGATCTTCTGGCCGGTGCACCGATCGGAGTTGAAGAAAGTTCTTTCTATGCTTCTTTTGCTGTTTTTGCTTTGCGTCAGCTACGGCGTCCTCCGGAATCTTAAAGATACGATTATCCTGACTGCAAAGAATTCAGGGGCCGAAGTGATCCCCTTTATTAAAGTTTGGGGAATGCTTCCCTCTGTTTTTATTGCGACTTGGGGATACACGCGGTTAAGAAGATATTTTAGCAAAGAAAATGTCTTCTATATCATCATCTCCTCTTTCCTAGTTTACTTTTTACTTTTTGCCTTTTATCTGTATCCCCATAGTGAACAGCTGCACATGGATAGATGGGGGGATTGGCTAAGTTCCGTCCTTCCCAAAGGATTTCAAGGATTTATTGCTCTTGTGCGCAATTGGACTTT
>CAJCIW010000218.1 GCA_903970455.1 Verrucomicrobiota bacterium
GAGTAGCCTGGGCCCGTTCGGAGGAGGAACGGCTACGAATAAGACAGAAGAAAGAGATTCCTATCATTGATGAGTTAATTAACAAGATCAAAAATAAGCTTGCGCTTGGGAAAATATTGCCCAAGTCTAAACTTCGAGAGGCTTTGGGCTATTTCTGCGGCCTTATTCCCTACCTGAAAAACTATACTCAACACGCTTGGGCTCATCTCGACAATAATGTTGCGGAGCGTGCAGTCCGTCCTCTTGCGATTGGGCGAAAGAATTGGCTGTTTGTCGGCAATGAGGAGGGGGGGAGAAGCTGCAGCGGTACTCCTATCGTTGATTCATTCCTGTCGTGCCCTGGGAGTAAACCCACGAACATAGATGACCTTCACTTGCGCCCAATTCAACCTGAATTCCGAGCAAGATGGCTAAATTTGACGCTTACCCTGCTCGAAGAGTTCACGTTAGCATTCAATCAGTTGGATATAGACAGAACTAAAGCAGAAGAGCATTGGAATAGGGCGGTTTCAAAGGCAAAGGAACACCGTGATGATCTTCGTCTTCAAAAGTTGATAAAGGAAGGGCCAAGCACTTGTGGAGCCTCCTTTTGGGAAAACACTGAAAAGAGTCATGGAAGAATTGAAACGAGAAGTTGTATGGCAATATCAGTGAAGAATTTACCATCTAGAGCCGAATGGAAAGGGTTGAATACCATAGCGCGCATCTGTAGAACACGAAGAGTCGGTGATGATGAGCAGAGCGAAACGACTTACTAGAAGACGAAGAAGCGTTGTTTTTCCCGACGCCAGGGGCCCCGTGATTCCCGCCATCGAGCCGCCACGGATGGTCAACGATACATCATTGATGGCTTCGTAAGAGGTCCCAGGATAACGAAAAGACAAATGTTTCAAGGCAATATCGGCAGCGGAAGGAACCTGTAAATCCCTAACAGTGCCTTCAGAGACCTCAATCGGTTCCTGATAGATATTAAACATACGTGCATAGGCGGCGCTTCCCCTTTGGTAAATCGGCAACACCCATCCTAGTAAGAGTATTAAAAGGAGTCTCCGTTGGTACCTCAAAGGGGTCCCTAAGAGGGATATGGGTTTCTGGTGCGCCCCAGACTTGAGAAGTAACTTCTCAAAAACTCATGGCGCATCTGATTTGAGACCTCTGCTTCGCAGCGGTCTCAAATCAGATGCGCCATGAGTTTTGAGAAAAAAAACTGAGAGTTGATATTTTATTTTGATTTAAATCCCACATGGAAATATCTTGCCGGTCATGCAAGATGTTTTACAAGACGACAAAAACTTTTTATTTGCTGAGCTGAAAGCTGAAAACGCTGAGCTAAAAGCTGAAAACGCTGAGCTAAAAGCTGAAAACGCTGAGCTAAAAGCTGAAAACGCTGAGCTAAAAGTCATTATTAAGGCACTCACTGAACGAAATGATCATCTGGCGCGCCTTGTATTGGATCTCCAAGAAACGGTCAATCAACTCAAAGATGAAATCAACCGTCTGAAAGGGCAAAAGTCTCGACCAAAATTTCCTCCAGCAAATTTGAATAAGGGCAATAAGGACCATGGTAATGAGCACGCCAAGCAACGGTCCTCTGTTGCTCCAAGAGAAGGTCTCAAAAAAATCAAGCGTCAGGAAATTATCGTTATTCCCCCGAATATTCCCGAAGGGTCTCGGTTTAAAGGGTATTCAGATTTCCTTGTGGAAGATCTAAATATCGAAGCCTTAAAAATCAATTATCGCTTGGCCGTTTACGAAACACCATCTGGGGAAATCCTCCGTGGTCGTTTGCCCTTCAACCTGAATGGAAAGCACTTTGGACCTGATTTGATAGCCTATTGTCTCGATCAGTATCATGGTCGTTGCGTGACCAGACCACAATTGCTCGAACAGCTGCTTGGCTTCGGTGTAGAGATCTCCTCTGGCCAACTAGACAATCTTCTTATTGTCGATAAAGAAGTGTTTCACGAAGAAAAGGCTGCGGTTTTTGAAGCTGGGATTGCACACTCTGATCATCTAAATACAGATGATACAGGAGCTCGGCATGATGGTAAAAACGGGGTTTGCACGCATATCGGCAGTCCATTATTCTGCTATTTTGAAAGCACCTCATCAAAGAGTCGAGCTAATTTCTTAGAGATTTTGAGAGGTAGACATACTGACTATATTCTATCAGAAGATGCTTTGTTGTACGCGTTTGATCAAGGGATCAGTGCACGGGCACAGACTAGATTGGACGATTGCGTCGACAAAAAATTTACCGATAAAGCCTCCTGGGAACGATTTTTAAAGAGAAAAGGTATTACCACGGAAAAGGATCAACGAATTGCTACGGAAGCAGCTTTAATGGGGAGTGCAATTTTTCATGGTCTGAGGCCCACCATGGGGATTATGAGCGATGCAGCAGGGCAATTTAATATTTTGATACATGCGCTATGTTGGATTCATGAAGAACGACATTACCGAAAATTTGTTTCGTTAACTGAGAATGAGCAGGTTTTAATCGACGGGATTCGCGATGCCATCTGGAATCTCTATGAGCAACTGAAAGATTATAAGGAATCGCCTCGGCATGAGCTTCAGCTGCGGATCGAAGAAGAATTTGATGGGCTGTTCACTTGCAAAACCGAAAGCGAGCCGATCAACGATCTGCTGAAAAACACCTTTTCAAGACGGGATGGACTGTTAAGGGTATTAGATTATCCCGGGCTACCGTTACATAACAACGATAGTGAACGAGATATCCGCGAGTATGTGAAAAAGCGAAAAATTTCTGGAAGCACAAGAAGTGTACTTGGCAGAAGGGCTAGGGATACTTTTGCAAGCCTCAAGAAGACATGTAAAAAGCTTGACGTATGTTTTTGGGATTATTTGCGTGATCGCACAGGAAAACTGGGTCAAATCAAACCCCTCTCAAATTTAATCGCAGAAAAGGCAGCAGCCACTTCCGCCTGAATCCAATATTTCTTCTCAAAACTCATGGCGCATGCGATTTAAGGCCTCAGCGCAGCTGAGGCCTTAAATCGCATGCGCCATGAGTTTTTGAGAAGTTACTGGGCAAGGATCATATCGAATTCAAAGAGGTCATTGAAGAAATATCTGTTCAGATTAAGCCTCTAATTGCGATGTCTGGAAATTAATATGTACCATCCTAATCAGACATAGTATTTTCAACTTTGTTATCAGCATTTTAATTCCTCTCGATAGGAACGCGCCATTTGCTGTACGTTCCTTGCTTCGGCTATTGCCTCTTTTGATCGCATTCCGTGTTTCCAAGAAGCCATTTTCTGAATTAACTTTCCCTCTGGAGTTTT
>CAJCIW010000219.1 GCA_903970455.1 Verrucomicrobiota bacterium
TCACCGCTCTGATCGATGTAGAGAATATTCAAATAGCGCGCCATCTCGATATTATTGGACAAAAACGCCACTAGGCCCAAAACGGCCGCGACCATGACGACACATCCGGATGCAAGTCCATCAAGTCCGTCCGTCAAATTCACTCCATTCGATGCGCCTGTGATGACAAATAGGGTGAACAGGATGCCAAAAACCACCCCTGCTCCCTTGAGAATAAGAACAGGATCTTTGAGGAATGGCACATAATAATGGCTCATATACGTTTCCGTCGAGAGCGTTTCTGTTTTCCCGGCGCTCACTTGTTCTTTTGCCGTCGGCGGCGCGAACCAATTGTTAAAATGGACCGCCTTTGAAACAGCGGGGCAAAAGAGATAAAGGGCAATCAGGAGGGCGTGCAGATTCTGAAGAAGAAATTTTCTTTTCGCCGACAGCCCTTTTGAATTTTTATGTTTCAACTTGAGATAATCATCGTAGCCGCCTAAAAATCCGAGCGAAAGCGTGGTCAAGAGCAAAATCAAGGTGAAACTGCTCTTCCAGTCCATCCAAAGAAAAAGGGAAAAGAGCATCGAACACAGGATTAAAATTCCTCCCATCGTCGGAGTATCTTTCTTTTTTGCATGCAGTTCCACAAGCAAAGGACAATCATCCACGCGTATCGACTGCCCCGTCTTCAGCTCGTACAGCTTATTGATAAAGCGGGGGCCAAAAAAAATAATAAACAGCAAGGATGTCAAAGCGGCGAGCATCATTCTCGTCGATGAATACGCAAAGGCAGCAGGCACCTTCCATCCCAGCGAATAAGTTAAAAAATCATAAATCAGCAAGGTCACGGTATTAGGGAGTGTGGATTAGAGTGAAGAGTTATCCTAATCTTACCTAGAAAGGAAAAAATGAAAAAGTAAAAAGACAATTATTCGAGAACCTGCCAGAGCTTTTTCGAATTGGAGCCTTTGAGAAGAACGACGTCCCCTTCCTCCGCCAACTCAAAAACCCTTTTCTTGATTAACTGAAGATCGAGAAAATGCTCAACGGGACGGTTTTCTTTTTGGAACACTTCGACCATCGTGATGCATTCTTCTCCTAGACACAACAGATAGTCGATATGGGAAAGCGCAAGCTTCCCGACCTCGTAATGCATTTGTTCGGTATAAGAGCCCAGTTCTTTCATCGACCCCAATACGGCAATCCGTTTTTTTCCGGCGCGGGGAACGGGCAGATTGAGCAAAGCGGCTTTCATTGAAGTGTAATTGGCATTATAAGAATCGTTGAGGAAGATGATCCCATCCCGTTCGATGATTTCAAATCTTCTCATGAAAACTTTGAGCTTTTGCGCCTGTGTAATAATTTCCGACCACGACATCCCCATCCCCCTAGCCACAGCAGCGGCTCCGATAAAATTCTCGCACAGATGGGTAGCCGTAAATGGAAGTGGAAAAGGAGAGGTCCGACCTTCCTTTTCCTTTGCATAAAAAAGCGACCCCTCACGGCAGAGAATAAAGTCACTATTTCCATCCTCTTCTTCGAGGGCGTAAGTCATTTTCAAACAGCTGTTATTGTGCATTGCAGAAAAGGCTGAGGCCTGGCTATTGAGGATTCCCAGCTTGGTCAGCGGATGGGAAAGAATTTCTGCTTTGGCTGTCGCAATGCCTACTATTCCCTCAGAAAAAAAACTGACATGGGCAAGGGCAATTTTAGTAATAATGCAGATCTCCGGAGGAGCAATAGCGATCAATTTTTCGATCTCCCGAGGCTGCGTCATTCCCATCTCTACGACAACGACCTCCTCATCCCCTTCCGAGTTGAGGATGCTTAAGGGTACGCTAACTTGGGAATTGGCATTCCCCGGCGTTTTGCCGACACGGAATTTCCCCTCCAAAAGCGTCGCGATGAATTCTTTCGTCGTTGTTTTTCCAACAGAACCGGTCACCCCAACCACCCGAGCAGACCTTCGGGCAAGAACGCTCTTTGCCAATTTTTGCAACGAGGCGAGGACATCTTCAACCCGTATTAATGACAGCCCAAAGCTCTCGCCGCGGTAATGCTTAGAAACAACAGCGCCTACAGCCCCTCTTTCGGCAACTTCATTTAAATACTCATGCCCGTCGACTTTTTCTCCCTTCAGGGCGAAAAAAAGATCGCCAGGAACAACAGCGCGGCTGTCTTGTTTAAACCCCCCGACTTTTCCCGAAACAGGAAGGGTGCTGCCGAGCCATTCTAAAACCTGAGCAAAATCGAATTGTGCCATTGTTTACCGCCATCACCCTTAAAGAAAAAATATGGACATTCAAGCCATAAAGCCTATATAAATTGTTAAAAAAAATAAAGCCATTGAAAGTGTCGTCATGAAAAAAGTCGTTGTAACAACTCTCCTCTTGCTCAGCTTTGCTGAATTCAGTTACGCCAATCCGATTGGGAAAGTGCCCTCGGATTCAAAGAATTACGCATTCCCCAAACCGGTCGAAAAGAATCAGGTGCAGCCCAAAAAAGCCCCTAAACGGGCAAAAGATCGTGAAAAATTAATCGCTTATCAGGAACGACCTCCTTTCGTCTCGCAGCAAGAAGAAAACAGCACTCCCCAAACACCGCCGCCACCCCCTAAAAAGGTCAAGAGGGAAAGAAGCTATAAGCCATTCAAAATCGATGTCGCGCCTCAATATTCCTATCTGATTGTCCGCTCGAGTGGGATGAGAAAATTGACCGGCAATCTCTGGGGTGGTTCAGCAGAAATGGAGTACAAGAAAAGCAATCGCGTTTATGGAGACGCGAGCTTTCTCTGGAATCAAGGAAAGATAGCAGCCCATGGGCGCCATCACAGCTGGAAGGAAGCTGTTGGACAATTCCTACTCGGTTATACCACCCCTATTTTTCATCGCACCTTGATGACAATCTTCGCAGGTTTCGGCTTCCGCCGCGTCATGGACGGTAAGAACTATGAGGGATTCCGGCAGAGGGTCGATCTCAATTATTATCAATACTTCGTCCCCTGCGGCCTTTTCTTCGACTTCAATTATTGGAACCATTTTTCCTTCAGCTTGGACCTCAAAGCCCTGCCTGCTGTCGATGAAAAAGTCCAAATCGGAAATAAGCCTGATGTTTTTTATCAGGTAAGCCGCATGATGAACTACGAGGCCGATCTTCCGATCACCTGGAAAGCAGTGAGAGGAATCAAGGCCGACTTCGATCTTTCTCTTATCCCCTTTTTCAAATATTGGCAGTTTGGAGGAAGCTCTCGCCTTCACCTCCGCTCCCGCTCACAAACCTATTGGGGCTGCGAACTCCAGATCGCTTTGTGCTTCTAAGAAGCTGTCCTAAAACCTCAATCCCGGAGATTCAGATGAGCCTTCGATGAGATTTTTTGACGCCGAGCGAAGACAATATCGGTACGGTGATATGGCTGAGCGACGCGGCAAAAAAGATCGCGAAAGCTCCCCGAAGATTCGAAATTGCGGTTTTAGGACAGCTTCTTAGCGGAACTCTCCTTTGCGGATCCATTTCGTTGCGATCCATTTTTCTCCTTTGATCACGGGAGCTCCCCCGTGGAAGGACAATACATCTTCTTTACCTTCTGGTGTGCAGTTATAAAATAGGACCGCATTTCCTTTGATAGGCTTTACTTTCACTCTTGTTTTGGGAAAAACGGTTTCCCCTCCCTCTTCCGTATCGGCAAGATACATGATCATCGTAGCGACTCTTTGGCCACCCCGATGATAACACAGCGCGCCTCCTTCTGTGTTGGGATCAAAGTAGTCCCAATGGGGCCTATATTCTTCTCCAATGCCATAAGATAAAATTTGTATTCCCTCTCCGTTTTGTTCT
>CAJCIW010000220.1 GCA_903970455.1 Verrucomicrobiota bacterium
CCGAAGGACAGCGCCGCTACATCGAATCGATGTCGGCGTATGCCCGCCAATTCGTCAAGCAGATGCCAAAGCCCAAAGTGGAACAGATCGAAGGGCTGTCGCCGGCGATCGCCATTGAACAAAAGAGCCATGCGGGAAACCCACGCAGCACGATTGGGACGATGACGGAAAGTTACGATTTTCTCCGCATTTTATACGCGCATATGGGAACGCCCTTTTGTCCGGAAACCGGAGAAGAAATTCGCACCATCAGCAAAGAGTTTGTGTTGAACCGGTTGATGGAGCTTCCCGAAGGTACAAGGCTGCATCTCCTTTCCCCTCTTGTTATGAAACGGAGCGAGAAGTTTGAAGAGATGAAAGACAAACTGCAGCGACAAGGCTATCTGCGCATCCGTTTGAACAACGTTTATTATGAGCTCGACCAGGAAATTCCGTTTGACAAGCAACGAAAAAATCAATTATTCCTGGTCATCGACCGCCTTCTCCTCTCGAAAGAAAATGAAAAACGGATCTTCGACGGGATCGACCAGGCAGCGACTCTGTCGGGCGGGACGCTCGTCGCCGCCCTCGAAGAGAGGGATCTCTTTTTCAATCTCGCGTTTGCCGTCCCCACGACTGGAAAATCGTATCCCCCCATCACACCGCACACCTTTTCTTTTAATACCGAACAAGGGATGTGCCTCGATTGTCAGGGGCTGGGTTTCCAATACGGAGCTGATTTGACGCGGCACGCCCCGATCATGAAAATGCATTCTGTCGGACTCTTGCGTCTGCTGTGGAAAGAAAACCTAACTCAAGACACTTTGTCGGTGTTTCTCGCCCTTCTTAAACAAAACAAAATCGAGCCCCGCACTCTCTTTGCCGAACTTACTCCTGCTCAACTCCAATTGCTTTTTTCTGGAGGTGGGGAGATTAAGACCGACGGTTTGTATTTCAAGTGGCGCGGGTTCAATGCTGTCCTAGCGTTGCTTGCGAAAAGCTCCGATCCGGAAATCCGAGAACCGCTTCTTCCTTTGCTCGATCAACATGTCTGCCTTTCTTGCCAAGGGACCCGCATCAACCCCCTCGCCCGTAATGTGAAAATCCACAACCGATCGATCGCCGATTTTTGCCGCCTCTCCATTGATGATGCTGCAGAGTTCCTAGAAAAAATTGCGGACCATGACTTCCTGGAAGAGACTTTAAAACAACTGAAATCGCGGCTTCATTTCTTACGTGCGATCGGCCTCGGCTATCTTTCTCTTGAGAGAAGCGCTCCGACATTGAGCGGCGGCGAAGCGCAAAGGATCCGTTTGGCCAGACAACTTGGGAGCGGCTTGACCGGATGCCTTTATGTTCTCGACGAGCCGACGATTGGCCTGCATCCTTACGACAACGAACGGCTCAATCGCGCGCTCCTGCAGCTTTGCTCTCTCGGCAACACTTTGCTTCTTGTGGAACACGATCCTCTGACGATCCAACTTGCCGATTACATTCTGGATTTCGGCCCTCATGCAGGAAAGCAGGGTGGAAAAATCATGGCAAAAGGGACGTTTGAAGAGATTAAAGCCAATCCCCTCTCTTTGACTGGCCAGTATTTGAGCGGAAAGAAAAAAATTCCCCTTCCCTCTTCCCGGCGGGAACCCAAAAAACTCTTAAAACTGCGAAACGCCTCCTTGCACAATTTAAAAAACATCGGCATCGATTTCCCCGTCCAAACCATGATCTGCATCACGGGCGTATCAGGATCGGGCAAATCCACGCTCCTTACCGATCTTTTGCAGCCTCCGGCAGAAGCTGCCTTGCGCGGCAAAAGAGGAAGAGGAAAAGGATCGAAGGAGGTATTATACCAAGGTGCCACGCTGGAAGGAATGGACGCTTTCGACAAACTCCTCGTCCTCGATCAAAATCCGATCGGACATACCCTTCGCGCCGATGTGAGCACATATGTTGACCTCTTGGCTCCCCTGCGCTACTTTTTCGCTTCTCTACCCGAAGCCAAAGCCAGGGGATTGGCCCCGAAAAATTTCAGCTTCAACCATCGGAAAGGGATGTGCACAACGTGCTGGGGCCTCGGGACGCGAAATATCTCCCTCCAATTTCTTCCTCCCGTGAAAGTCGTGTGCGAATCGTGCCACGGTTACCGCCTCAATCCTCTGAGCTTAAAAGTGGCCACAAAAGGGAAACATCTTGGAGCGATTTTGCAGATGAGCGTGGAAGAGGCGTTGTCTTTCCTTCCCCCCATTCCCAAATGCGTCCGCATTTTGGAGACTCTGATTTCCGTCGGCCTCGGCTATCTGCAATTGGGCCAAGAGATCGCGACACTGTCCGGAGGGGAAGCTCAACGGATCCGCCTCTCGAGAGAATTGGCGAAACGTTCATCGGGCAGCACGCTTTATTTGTTCGACGAGCCGACCGTTGGGCTGCACACCGACGATATCGTGAAACTTTTGCACATCTTCAATACACTCGTCGATCTCGGTAATACCGTGATCATCATCGAACACAACCTCGATGTGATCGCAGCCGCCGACCATCTCATCGACATGGGGCCCGGGAGCGGGCGGAAGGGGGGGCAAATCGTTGCTGCAGGTACGCCTGAGCAGGTTGCCCGGGACAAGAAGTCGCTCACTGCGCCTTATTTGCGGGAGCACTTGAAGTTTTTAAAAAGTTGAATTCTGTCGAAGCTTCCATTACAAGAAAGTTATGGATGCCTTAATCTCTTTTTTTAAGAAAAGTAAACTCTTCCACGATTTCACCGGGGAAGAACTTCAGCTTTTGCTTCCGCTGGCCAAGCGCGCCGTCTACGATCAAGGCGCTTACATTGTCAGAGAAGAAGAAAAAGGGGATGAATTATTTCTGATCCAATCGGGGTCCGTCGAAATTTTAAAGAGGGACGAGGAGCATCAGACCGAATTTCACTTAGGCCTGCTGCATGAGAATGATTCGTTCGGAGAAATGGCAGTTTTAGGGAAGCAGGTCCGCATGGCGTCTGCCAAAGCCGTCGAAAAAACCGAGATCGTGATCTTACATCTCAAAGATCTACATCTCCTTGCAAATCAGTCTCCGGTTTTTTCTAAACTCTTAATCAATCTAGCGAAAAAGAGCGTCAAACACCTGGAGAGAGCCAATCAAGCCGTGGTCAAATCGCTTAAAGAAGAGATGCGATTGACAAGATCCCACGACCAGATGGCCCAATTCATCATCTATCTGTTTATCTATCTGACGGCATTCGTCTATGCTTTAAAATTTTTTGAAGAGTACGGTTCTGCTTCAACCCTTTCCCAAGTTGTGATCTCTCTATTCATCATTTCCTTTGGCCTTACCGGTGTCGTGACCATCAAGCACGGCGGCTATCCCCCCGAATTTTACGGCCTGACGATGAAAAATTGGCAGAGAAATGCCCTTGAGGCGATTCTCCTCACGATTCCGATCCTGATTCTGATGATTGGCATGAAATTCATGTTAATTCATACCGTCCCCGCATTCAGCAAACTTAAAGTTCTCCAATTCGGGACCCAGCCCCATTCCGTTATGCACAATGCATTTGAGCACCTGTTCGGCAAGCCCGAAAGACAAATCCACTTCACCCTCATCCTGGTCGTCTACATTCTTCTCGTGCCGGTCCAGGAATTTATTGCCCGCGGC
Source organism: Verrucomicrobiota bacterium (assembly GCA_903970455.1). GTDB lineage: Bacteria > Chlamydiota > Chlamydiia > Chlamydiales > Rhabdochlamydiaceae > CAJCIW01. The sequence goes on from CAJCIW010000220.1 coordinate 3,628, forward strand.
TGCCTGCAAAGCTCCCTGCGCAACTTTTTTTCCTCCTCCCATCGCGCATTTTGGTCGATTTTTACTTCCAACCTTCTTTTCGGCCTCTTTCACGGATTAAAATCGTTTACTTTTGCGCTTGCCGCCTTCATTCTGGGCCTTTTTTGGGGATGGCTCTACGAACGGCAGAAAACAATCATCGGGCCCATTGTTTCCCACATGTTAGTGGGGATTTGGGCCTTTGCGTTCCTCAATTTTCAAAGCATATTAATTTATTAGGAGCTATCTATGAACCGGATCGTTTCCAAAAAACGGGCTAAGGCGCTTTCTGTCGCCCTTTTCCTCATCGGCCTTGCGATCGTCGCCTACTTGAAAGCCTGGTGGCCGGGGATCATGCTCGCCGTCGGCATCCCGTTGGCCATCCGCCAATATCTGTTGGGGCGCCATTACGACATGGGAGTGACGTTATTCGTCTTCATCGGCGTGTTTGTCACCGTCCAGTTCGACATCTCCTGGGAAATCCTTCTGCCCGTCCTCTTCGCACTTGGCGGCATTTACATCCTCTTCCGCGAATATTTAGAGAGTAAAGAAGAGCCCCTGGAGGAGGAGGAAGAGGACCTGAATAAAGAGATTGAAGAAGAGCAGCACAAATGATGCCAGTTCGGTAATAGGATGGATGTGCCTCTTCGATTTCCCTAATAATCGAGCCGCATCGCTTTGCGGACTTCTTGGAGAGTCTTCCCGGCAACAGCGTTGGCGCGATCGGTGCCCTTGCGCAAAATGGCCATCACCTGTTGAGGGTCTTTCGCATACTCTTCCCGTTTTTTCCGAATGGGATCAAGGAAGGCTTGTAGGACATCGAGTAATCGTTTTTTGACAAGGGAATCACCGAGGCCGCCGCGCTGGTAATGGGCTTTCATCGCCTCCAAACCTTCGGGATCCGAGTCGAACGCGTCTAAATAAGTGAAGACCGGGTTGCCTTCCACTTTTCCTGGATCTTCTACCCGCAGATGGCCGGGATCGGTGTACATCCCTTTCACTTTTTTCGCTACGGCATCCGCGCTATCGCCCAGGTAAATGCAATTGCCAAGAGATTTGCTCATCTTTGCCTTTCCATCCGTCCCGGGAAGACGGGCCATTTTGGGAATCACGGCCTGACATTCGACAAGCACCTCAGCTTTATAGATCCGATTGAAATGGCGGACGATCTCGTTGGTCTGTTCAATCATCGGGAGCTGGTCATCCCCAACCGGAACAATGTCGGCTTTAAACGCTGTAATATCGGCAGCCTGGCTGACAGGGTAAACCATGAACCCAGCCGGAACGCTTTCTCCATACCCTTTTTGCACGATCTCCTGCTTCACGGTCGGATTGTGTTTGAGCCGGTTCCACGTCACCAAGTTCAAATAGTAAACGGTCAGCTCGAAAAGCGCTGGGACAAGCGATTGAATTAAAATCGTCGATTTTGAAGGATCGATGCCGATCGCGAGGTAATCAAGGGCGACCTGCAAGATATTTTCACGAACTTTATCCGGCTGCTCAAAATTATCTGTGAGCGCCTGCACATCGGCGATCATGACAAATTGATCGCAGCTGGTCTGCAACTCGACACGATTTTTCAACGAGCCGACATAATGGCCAAGATGAAGGGGACCCGAAGGCCTGTCCCCTGTGAGGATGATTTTTTTTTCCGAACTCATTTCCTTCTATTTTGCCATTACGTTGATTTTCGAGCAAAAAAAACCCTATTCCAAGTAGGGAATAGGGTAAATCAAATGGAAAATTATCGAGTTGTAGAACCGCCTGCGGCAACGGCATTTCGCAAGAATTGCAAAATTTGATTTTGCAGGGCTGTATCGATTCTTAAGTACTCACGGCGGATACCACCGTCGGCTGGATGGCGGCAAAGGTAACATTTTGCTGGCGCCCAGCTCGTGCCAGCCCGGATCTGCGCTTCCAAGGCATCCTTGTCATAGGGGTGGCGATTAGTACGTTCTTCAAGCGCATCTCTTGCAGCAGTCGTCGCTCCAGGGGCATTTGCTGCGCGCAGACGTTCTTGAACTTCAGGATGCGAGGCATCGAAAACGGGAATCGCCATGAAGTCATTACTCATAATGGTATCGTTGAAAATTGTAGGAACTACAGGGGGAGATCGCAGCACAGCAAATTGCTGGCTCAAGCGGTTGATCTCGTCAGCCTTATCTTGCACATCCTGGGGAATCGCATTCTGAGCGTACTGCACAGTTCCTGGAACGTTCAGGTCAAGGGAATGCATACTGGTACCG
>CAJCIW010000221.1 GCA_903970455.1 Verrucomicrobiota bacterium
TCATGCGAAGGCGAGGCCGGTCGTCGTTAATAATGATGAATGGTTTTCCTCCTACCCTTTGATTGATTTCTTAAGAGATGTCGGCAAACATTTCCGCTTAGGTATCATGCTCTCCAAAGAAAGTGTGCGGTCGCGGGTTCAATCGGAAGAGGGGATGAGTTTTACTGAGTTTAGCTATCAGCTGCTCCAGTCTTACGATTTTTTTCATCTTTATTCCCATCACGGGGTCGTCTTGCAGATTGGCGGCAGCGACCAATGGGGAAACATTACCGAAGGGATCGACCTCATCCGCAAACTCAGCGGCGAGCAGGCTTTTGGGTTGACCTGGCCTTTACTGACTCGGAGCGATGGAAAAAAATTCGGGAAGTCGGAGTCCGGGGCTGTGTGGCTCGCGCCCGACAGATGTTCTCCCTATGAATTCTACCAATATTTTGTTCGCGTGCCCGACGCTGATGTGATCAAACTGATGCGCATGCTGACTTTCATGGACCTCAAAGAGATCGGCGAGTACGAAGCCCGCATGCAAGCGGAAGAGTATGTCCCAAACACCGCGCAAAAACGGCTGGCCGAAGAAATGACGCGCTTGATCCATGGGGAAGAGGGATTGTCTAAAGCATTGAAAACCACAGAAGGGGCGGCTCCAGGCTCTGCTGCGGCTTTAGATGTGGAATCTTTAAGGGCCATCGCCGGCGATATGCCAAGCGCAGAGCTTTCCATTGGCGACATTCTCGATCAAAAATATGTGGAGATTGCTGTCAAAATCGGTTTGCTCCCCAGCAAGTCTGAAGCCGTCCGGTTGATTGAAAACGGCGGGGCTTATTTAAACAACGCGCGGATCGATGATGTCCAGTACCGTTTGTCTGAACACTCATTGATCGGAGGGGAATTCCTCTTGTTCGGTTCGGGGAAGAAGAAAAAGCTGCTCGTCAAAGTGAAAAAATAAATTTTTTTTGGCTTCATGTTAATTTTTTTGTAAAAACCACTTGCCTGAAAATCAACAGGATACAACAATGTGCAAGTAAAAGGATATAGGCGTTGTTGCTGCCTTTGCAGAGTACAAATGAAGGAGTCAAAAAAAATTATGGCGACAATCACTAAAAAGAAGTTGATTCAAGTGATTTCCCAAAATCGAGGTGTCCACCCCAATGATGTGCGCAATGTCATTCAATCTTTTTTAGATGCGATGACCGATTATCTCTCTAAAGGCGACCGTTTGGAATTCCGGGATTTTGGCGTCTTTGAGATTGTAGAAAGAAAGCAGAAAATCGGGCGCAATCCGAAGAATGCAGCTGTTCCCATCATTATTCCTGCGCGATTAGCAGTGAAATTCACCCCAGGCAAAAAAATGCGCAAGCTGATTGAAAGAGAGCGCAAGAATGTTCCTGGTGGAACGACAAGGTAATAAATTGTTTGTTTGATTTTTTAATTTAAGGGAGGCAATTAATCGCCTCCTTTTTATTTTAAATCTTGAGTTTAATTCTCTTTTATTAGATAATAAATAAAATTTTTGGGTTGCATACAAACTCTTCCCTAAAAGGGGAGAGCTATTTATAATTTTGAACACCATGATTTAAGCCGAGAGGTAGGTTTTGTCGATTCCTAAGTGGGTTTTGATAGGAGCAGTCATTCTCTTTTCATCGATCGGCATCGCAGCCGTTGTAAAAAAGAGGGGGAAAACCCCCTCTGTGGCATCCGCCCCTGTTCAATCCCCATCGGCATCAGAAACCCCTATTCTTTCGATTCCCGTTTCACCTAAAACAACTCCTTTATCCCAAAAAAAAATTGAAACACCTTTCGTAGCTCCGCTTGCCAAAGACGACTTTCCGATTATCGATCGCGTTTTTCAGCTCTTCACGACAGGCCCCTCCAAGCTGCCCATTGTCGAAACTGTCAACTACGCAAGCACGGTCCCCTGGTTAAAAGGGCGGCCGGCATGGATTGCAGACTATGCCTCTTACTACAATACTTCCCGCCATTTCATTGCGCGAAGCCTGAACGGAAAACCCGATTACTTTACTCAGAAGGTTGTTGAAGGGAAAAAATTTAACGTCTTTCGGAAGGACAAAAAAGTCAATTTTTGCCTCTTAGTCGATGTGTCAAGATGCAAGATGGGCTTCTATTATATCGATTTAGACACCAATGAACGTGTTTTACTAAAAACTTATCGCGTAGGACTTGGGCGCCTCGACACTTCAAAGCCGTCGGGGACGCTCACTCCTCTGGGACGCTATTCTCTAGGCCAACGAGTAGCGATTTATAAGCCTGGGGTGTCGGGGATTTATCAAGATCAAAAAGTCGAGATGATCCAGGTTTTCGGCACGCGCTGGATCCCCTTTGATCAAGAGCTCGAACGCACAACCCAGCCGGCAAAAGGATATGGTCTTCAAGGGGCGCCTTGGTCTGCGAATCCCGAGACCGGACAATTTTCTGAAAACCGCGCAACGATCGGCGCATACGACAGCGATGGGTGCATCCGTCTAAACTCTGAGGACATTGAAGAGCTTTTTGCGATCGTGCTTACAAAGCCCACATTCATAGAGATTGTTAAAGATTTTCACGAAGCTAAACTTCCTGGGGTCGAAGTAGCGGCGCCATCCAGATGAAGAGGAAAACGAAATGAAGAATACGAGTACGCTTGCTCATGAGAAGCAAATTTTCGAATACGAAAAAACGATTTCGCAGCTTAAAGAGCAAAACAAAGAGAACGCTCTTTGGAGCGATGATGAAATCGGTAAACTCGAAACTAAGCTCGAGCAACTGAAAAGCAAAGTCTATTCTACACTCTCCCCTTGGGAGAGGGTGGCTATCTCCCGCCATCCGGGCCGCCCAAAATCGATCGATTATATCCGCAATATGTGTGAAGAATTCACCGAGTTATATGGTGACCGTCTTTTCCGAGATGACCGTGCCGTCATTTGCGGTTTTGCAAAGATCGGTGGGGTGAAGTTTATGCTTATCGCCCAGGAGAAAGGGTTCGATACGCAGAGCCGCCTAGAGCGCAATTTCGGCATGATGCATCCTGAAGGGTACCGAAAAGCAATGCGCTGCATGCGTCTTGCCGCCAAATTCAAGCTTCCCGTCCTTTGCTTAATTGATACTCCCGGCGCGCACCCCGGCCTGTCTGCGGAAGAGCGGGGGCAGGGATGGGCGATTGCACAAAATCTTTGGGAAATGGCCCGCTTGCTGACACCGATCATCGTCGTACTCATTGGAGAGGGTTGCTCGGGCGGGGCCTTGGGAATCGGCGTCGGGGATGTGGTCGCGATGCTCGAGCATTCCTATTATTCCGTGATTTCCCCCGAAAGTTGCGCCTCAATCATTTGGCGCGACAACAATAAAAAAGAGCTTGCTGCTCAATCTCTTAAGATGCATGTCGAAGATCTGCTCAAGCTCGACGTCGTTGATGCGATGATTGAAGAGCCGATGGGAGGCGCCCATCACGACCCGGCGCAAGTTTACTCCAATGTTAAAAAATATATCATCGATCAATGGAATATTTTGAAAACTGTTCCTCCTGAAATATTGATCGAACAGCGTTACCAAAAATTTCGTCGAATCGGAAAATTTTCCATAGAAGGGAAGCCGTCAATCGAATATACTGCTGACCGTTGAAAGTTTATAAAAAATTGAGATACGATGAAGTTACTTCTCAACGCAGCCTTGCGCAGCCGGAAACATCTTTCCCTCCTGATCGTCACCTTCGCCACCCTTCTTTGCTTAACCATTGCGAGCCAGATGGAGATGTTTGCCCTTGGCGTTTTGTCAAACAACGGCGCTGATTTTTTTGCCCTCTTTTCGGAGAAGACGATAGATGGCGCTAAAGACGCGGTCTCCTTGCAATCAGTCCAAGAGAAATGGTCTGAAATCGATCAGAGCGGGACCGGCGTCATTACCAAGCAGCAGGCTGCGGCCTACATGACGGCAAAAGAAACAAATCCATTGAATTGGCTGATCAGGGAATTTAGACAGCATTTCCAATTCGCTAGCAACATCAATGCCCTGGTGATCATTCTTCTCTGTGTTGCTGTATTTAAGGCCATTTGGCTATTTGCGAGCCGTTATACGACTCAAATCCTCTCCATACGCGTCAGCCGGGATTTGAGACAGCAATATTTTGAACATATTCAATCACTTCCAATGAGTTTTTATCAAAAGCACAATATCGGGAGTTTGTCTTCCCGTGTGGTCGGCGATGCGGGACAGATTGCGACATCGATCAATTCGTGGCTGACTAACTATCTTCAAACCCCATTTACGATCATTACCTGCCTCTCGATGTGTTTCTATCTGTCTTGGCAGTTATCTCTTGTGGTTTTTTTCGGTGTCCCGCTGATCGTCCTCCCGATTGTCTTTTTGGCGCGGCGTGTCAAACGGGTTTCCCGCCAGCTCCAGACGAATCAAGAACGGTTTGCCAATGTGCTGATCGATTTTCTCGCCGGTATCCATACTGTAAAGATATTCTCCATGGAAGCCTTCTCGCTCCGAAAATACAAAGAGCAAAATGACCGGATGGCAGTTCTCGAGGGAAAGACGGCAAAATATGGCCTCTTGACCCGCCCCATCCTTCATGCCATAACCACTCTATGCCTCGCTTCCGTCGTCCTCTTTGGCCTGTATACTTTGAGCATGAGCCTTTCGCAACTCATCGTTTTTTGCGGCCTCCTCCAGCTCGTCTACGAGCCTGTGAAGAAATTTGCAGACGAGAATGCCAATATTCAGCGGGGGGTCGTCGCTGCGGAAAGAATGTTTGAAGTTCTCCATTTAAAGCCCGATATCGAGGACCACAAAGGCGCCATCGAGCTTCCGGGATTCCATTCTAAAATCGAGTTTGACCACGTCTGGTTTCGGTATCAGGGGGAATGGGTCCTCAAAGATCTCAGCTTTACGGTCAACAAAGGGGAGACTGTTGCCATTGTTGGACCGACAGGCGCCGGCAAATCGACGATTGTCCAATTAATCCCAAGGCTTTTTGAAGTGCAGAAGGGGGAGATCCGCATCGACGGCAAGCCTCTGACGGCATACACGCAAAAATCGTTGCGCGAACAGATCGCATTTGTGTCGCAAAAGCCGTTCCTGTTCTTTGACACAGTAGGCGCCAATATCGCCTTCGGCCGCAACTTCTCCCGCGAAAATATTGAAAATGCCGCTAAACGCGCTCATGCAGAAGAGTTCATTCAACGCCTGCCGCAAAAATACGATTCGATGCTTGCTGAAGCGGGACAAAATCTGTCTGGAGGGCAGCAGCAGCGCCTGGCGATTGCTAGAGCTCTTGTCAAGGAAGCGCCTGTTCTCATTCTCGATGAGGCTACGTCGGCGCTCGATTCGATCAGCGAGCTGCACATCAAGAATGCAATCGCAAACCTTCATGGGGAAGTGACCCAAATCTTAATTGCGCACAGACTTTCCACGATTGAACACGCAGACAAGATCATCTATCTCGAACACGGCGTCAAAATTGCTGAGGGAAGCCGCAATGAGCTGCTCAAGACATGCGACCCCTTCCGCCGCATGTGGGAAGCCCTTTACCATCACGATATCTCTCCTTACGAGTCAGAAAAACTAAACGAGGAGCCGGTTCCTGCTCCAGTTGTTAGTTGAAAAACTTTTAACAAAGCTTTCCGTTTACGACCGCTTCCTCTTTGTCGGGTTGGATTAACACAATATGTCCATGTTTGTCGGGAACGCCGAGTGTTAACACTTCCGAGACCAAGGGACCGATCTGTCTCGGCGGGAAGTTGACGACGGCGAGTACTTTTTTCCCTTTGAGATCGGATGTTTTGTAGTGTTGAGTGATTTGCGCGCTGGAACGCTTCATCCCCAGTTCAGGACCAAAGTCGATCGTGAGTTTATACGCAGGTTTTCTAGCTTCGGGGAATTCTTCCGCTTGGACAATCACGCCGACGCGGATATCTAATTTTAAAAAATCTTCAATTGTGGCCATACTTATAAAAGAAGTCCGAGTTTCTCAAAGTTCTCTTTAAGTTCTTGATTTTCCGATTTGTCGAAGGCTCCGCTGGAAGCCAGCCATGAGACGTAATCTTTTGGGACTTCAGCAAGGAGTTTCCCCTGATGTTTTCCAAAGGGCATACGGCTTAACACTTGTGGCCGCGCAAGCAAATCTAAAATCGTCTCGATCGGCAAATCATCGATCATAGCCGAGAAAACCTGATGCAGGACGATCACATCGTCAAGCGCGCGGTGTGCCTGGTTGGCAGGAAAACCGTACACTTCCCGCAAAGACTGTAAAGTATGCCTCGGCAAATCACCCCGATACTTCCGCGCCCACTTCAACGTGTCGATAAAGCGAAAATTGGGGAACTCGAGTCCCGATCTTTTGAACTCTTGCTCTAAGAACAGTTTGTCAAAAGCATCGTTATTGTGAGCGATAAGCACAGATTCGGGAGGGCAGAAGGCCAAAAACGCCTCTGCAACTTCTTTAAAAGGGGGTGCATCCGCGACCATCCCGTTGGTGATTTTGTGAATGGCGGTCGCTTCCGGAGGAATAGGAACCCCGGGGTTGATGAAACGGCAGAACGTGCGGTTTTCAACCGGATCATACGCCGCAAGTTCAATCACTCTGTCCTTATCGTTCCGGACACCGGTCGTTTCTGTATCGTAGTAAATGGGGCGTAAGCGTTTAGACATCTTGCATTGATTCTACTCCAACTAAGAAATATTTGCATCGATTCTTTAAACGTGATATCAACTCTCAGTTCTATTTTATGTAGGTCGTATGAAAAACAAAATTCTCCTCCTTTTTCTCTGCTTGTTTCCCGTCCTCGCTTTCACCCAAGAACAGAAACCGATCACTCATTATCAGGTCCTGTTTTCTCCTGAAGATAAAGTTGCCGACGCGCTGATTTCTCTGATAGAAAAAGAGAAACAGAGTGTTAAAGCAGCCGTCTACTGCCTCATGCATCGCGGAATTGCCAAAGCGCTTACCGACGCTCATCAGCGAGGCGTTCATGTCGAAGTCATCATCGATCCTTATTCGGTCAAATCGCGCTCCCCAGTCAAAAAGATGAGCGAGGCCAAGGTCCCTCTCTTTGTTTGGAACCCCGTCGCGGCGATCACCGAAAAAAAAACCAAAAAACGACGTTCTCTCATGCATGACAAATTTTGCGTTCTTGGAGATAACCTCGTATGGACCGGATCCTTCAACTTTACTGCGGAAGCTACCCATGCCAATCAGGAAAATGTGATTCTTTTGGAAAATGAAGAAATTGCTTCACGGTATTTAAAAGAATTTCAACGGTTAAAGAAAGAGGGATGCCAGTCCTTTATTGACTATATAGCTACAAGAGGAGTAAATGAATAAAAATATTTTAACTTCTCATTTTTCCTTGGGGGAGTTATCCTCTTCTTAACACATTTGATGGGGAGTTCTTTCGTGCAGAAAATCGCACTTGTTTCGCTTCTGCTGCTTTTCGTGGCCTGCTTGGCAGGTTGCTATCAGATCCATTCTGACGATGATCTACGGACGGTCCCCGTCACGAATAACCCTAATATCGTACCCAGCAGAGGGGGGATGCCTTCAGCGCCTTTGTGATGGTAAGTCGCATTGATTTAATTTAAAAAGTTGTTTATCTTTTGGAAAATGAAAAAATATACTCCTGTTAAATACAATTTTTTCCCAAGCAACGCCTCCAATGTGATCGCTGAGCTTGGTAAAGAGACGCTGATTCAGCAATTAAAGAAAATGCTGCTTATCCGCAACTTTGAAATACGCTCAGAGGGCGCCTACCTGCAAGGAAAAATCGGCGGTTTTTTTCATTCCTACATGGGGCAGGAAGCTGTCCAGACGGCCGCGGTACACGTCATGGGAATCGAGCAATGGTGGATCACTTCCTATCGTTGCCATGCCCTCGCGCTTCTTCTTCTTC
>CAJCIW010000222.1 GCA_903970455.1 Verrucomicrobiota bacterium
AAAAGACCGATCCCATATCCCCACAGACAAATCGCCGTCTGATACGTATCCTGCTGGCTGAAATCGCCATGGCCGTAAAGAAGATTGATCCCTCCTAGACCGAGCACGAAGATCCCAAGTGTGCAAGGAAAAATGAGGGTGAAAGAACGGCGGAAAGAAAAACGGAGGAGCCGCAGGTAACGCTCGCTGACCCCCTCTTCCAGGGCGCGCGATAAAGCAGGCAATAGTGCCGCCGAAAGAGCAATGCCGAATAAGGCGAGAGGCAACTGCTCGATCCGGATGGCATACCACAGGTATGCGGGCCCCTCTAAAGATGCGCAGCGGGCAAAGACTGCATCGAGTGCGCTGTTGATCTGCGTTGCGCTGACGCCGATAATCCCGAGAAGGACGGGTTTGGTGAGGCGCCGAATCGATGAAGAAAACAATTGGGGCCGAAAACACTCTTTCCAGGAGAGGGAATGTTTTAGCAAGGAAAACGTTTGCGGCGCCAACATTGCCCATTGCATAAAGAAGCCCACAACGACTGCCGCCGCTAAAGAAAAAACAGCGATTGAGGGATCTTTCCCTCGGAGGAGCAACGCCGCTGCGATCCAGACCCCATTAAAGGCGACAGGAGCGAATCCGGTGATAAAAAACCGGCGCTGGCATTGCAACAGCCCGCTGCACAGCCCGAATAAGCAAATAAACAGCGCTCCCGGCAGCATCCACATCGTCAAAGAAAGAATTTCAGCATTCCCCGGATTGAGATTTCCCCCTTTCACAATGGTCCACAAAATCATTTCGACACATCCAATGAGCACAATAAGAAACAGGGATAAAGAAAATAAAAGATCGCGGACGAATTTTGCGGCATCCCCTGAGGAGGAGGCGCGCAGTTGTTCAAAATGAGGAATGAAACCCGACGAAATGGGGCCCTCCCCGAATAGCCGCCTGATCAAGTTGGCAAAGCGGAAGGCCACCATAAACGCCGCAACCATCGGATGGGTGCCGAAGACGACCGCCATCGCAGTGTCCCGTCCAAAGCCCGACAGGCGGCTCAGAAAGGCTCCTGACAAAAAGGCATAAGAAGAATGGGAAACCGTTTGCTGGGTATCGGTAGGAGCATCTTGTGACATAAACCGCCTATGTGGACATTTTTTAGCTAAATCGTTAATATATTCTCTTTACTATGAAAACAACAAGTCCCGAAGAACTTTTAATTGGAGCGCATACCTCCGCGCAGGGGGGAGCGTATAACGCGGTCTTGCAAGGGCAAGAAATCGGCGCTACCACTGTCCAGCTTTTCACGGCAAATCAAAAGAGGTGGGAAGGGAAACCGATCACCGATGAGGATGCTCTTCTGTTCAAAGAGGCCGTAAAAGCGTCCGGCATTAAAAAAATCATGAGCCACGATAGCTACTTGATCAATCTGGGCTCCTCCAATCCTGAATCTCTTGAGAAAAGCCGGACCGCTTTTAGAGAAGAGATCAAGCGGTGCCAAAAACTCGATCTCGCGTTTCTCAATTTTCATCCCGGCGCAGCGGTCGGCTCCTCGGAAGAAGAATGCCTCGAACGGATCGTAGAAAGCGTGGAACAAATGGCTGACCTTGCCGAAAAGGGGGAAACACGGCTCCTTTTCGAAGCCACTGCAGGACAAGGATCTGCCGTGGGATGGCGTTTTGAGCACCTCGGTTATCTTGTAGGCCGTTTGCACAAAAAAATCCCGATCGGCGTCTGTATCGACACTTGCCACATTTTTGCCGCGGGCTATGATATACGCACCAAAAAAGGATGGGATGACACCCTCGGTGCCTTCGATAAAATCGTGGGATTGAAACATCTTTACGCTTTTCATATCAATGACTCGATGAAGCCATTTCAATCGCGCAGAGACCGGCACGCCGCTCTTGGGCAAGGCGAGATCGGCTGGGAATGTTTTGAAGTGATGATGACCCATCCCTTCATGCGGGAGATCCCCAAGTACCTGGAAACGCCTGTTGGCCCGGAGGGGTGGAAAAAAGAAATCGCTCTACTAAGAAAGTTGGCAAAATGAAACACACCAAAATAAAAAAAATCGAACCCTCCGACATCGGCAAAGAGTTGACCATCTGCGGCTGGATTCGAACTGTGCGCGCACAAAAAAATTTCACCTTTCTCGAACTCAACGACGGCTCGACATTGTCCAGTCTGCAAATCATCATGGAGCAGAGTGTTCCCCAATACGAGGAATTGCTTAAACTCCTGGCGACGGGCGCTTCGATCGCAGCCAAAGGGCAGCTCGTCGAATCTCCCGGCCAAAAGCAAAAATGGGAGCTCAAAGCGTTGAGCATCGAACTGTTCGGGAGCTGTCCTGAAGAATACCCCCTTCAAAAAAAACGGCATTCTTTTGAATTTTTGCGCACCATCGCCCATCTGCGCCCTCGCACCAATACGCAAGGCGCCGTCTGCCGCATCCGCAATGCCCTTGCTTTCGCCACCCATCAGTTTTTCCAGGAGCGGGATTTCTTATATGTCCACACGCCTATCATTACTGCTTCCGATTGCGAGGGTGGAGGGGAACAATTTCTCATCACGAATATCGATCTCGACAAACCCCCTCGCCATTCCGACGGCACTGTCGATTTTTCCAAAGATTTTTTCAATAAGCCCGCTTATCTGACGGTTTCGGCACAACTCAATCTGGAAACGCTCGCTTGCGCCCTGTCTGATGTTTACTCCTTCGGCCCTACATTCCGCGCCGAAAATTCCAATACTTCTCGCCACCTGGCCGAATTTTGGATGATCGAGCCCGAAATGGCATTTGCCGATCTCAAAGACAATAGGGAATGCGCTGAATCGTTCCTGAAGTACGTCTTCCGCTATGTTCTTGAGCATTGCAAAGAAGACATGGAATTTTTTGATGCCTTCGTCGAAAAAGGGGTCATCGAGCGGTTACGCCATGTCGCTGAAACTCCTTTTGTGCATATGACTTACACAGAAGGGGTGGAAATCTTGAAAAAGTCGGGCAAAACTTTCCAATTTCCCGTCGAATGGGGAAACGATCTGCAATCAGAACACGAACGGTATCTTGCCGAAGAACATTGCAAAAAACCGGTGATCCTCACCGATTATCCTGCCAAAATCAAAGCCTTCTACATGCGCGCAAACGACGATGGGCAAACGGTAGCTGCGATGGACGTGCTCGTTCCCAAAATCGGCGAAATCATCGGCGGGAGCCAGCGGGAGGAACGACTCGACAGGCTTGAAAAGAAGATCGTGGACTTCGGCCTGCAACCGGAAGATTACTGGTGGTATTGCCAGTTGAGAAAATACGGCACCGTCCCCCATGCAGGTTTTGGCGCAGGGTTCGAACGCCTCGTTCTGTTCACAACAGGGATGGAAAACATCCGCGATGTCATTCCATTCCCCCGCTTCCCCGGCCATGCCGACTTTTGATTTTTTTTCACCACCCCCTCGCTGTGCTCACTAGAGACACAGAGTTGACAGAGGCAGCACAGAGTGAGAATTCTTCTTTTTTTGCTCTCGTAAAAAAAGAAAAATCCCTCTCTGTGTTCTCTAGTGAGCGAAGCGAACGGGTGGTGAATGAAATTTCTCAAGAGTTGGACGTTGTATGTCCTTGAACGTTGAAGATGCTTTTCCTGGTCTGCGACAAGACCCCCGCTCCTACTCCTAAAAGCATAAATGCGAAGGCTAAAATCGTTCCGAAAATGGGGATGGGTGTCAAACAGAAATAGACGACCAGAGTTAAAAAATAAGCAAGCAGGCGGTTGATCTTCAAATGCAACTTTCCAAAGATCCAATTGGAAGCCCAAAAGATGCAGTAGACTTTTGCCGTATAAAAGCCGATGATATTGAGGGCGATCAAGGTTAAGGCGAAGGGGATCGCTAAAATGGTCATGAGCATCAGGAGTGATGCCAAGGGGAGCAAAATCAAGAGCATGATGCCATAGGTGAGCGCCTTGAAGGGACGTTTTTTTAATTCGTAAATCGCTGATTCCAAGTTTTTAGGAAAGATTTTGATGAGAATCACACCGATGACGAAGGTGTAAAGGAAGTTCATGAGAATGGCGATGATCTTTGAGCCGACCATAAGGCTTTGGATCCAGGTTCCTTTCACAAGTTCATGGACAAAAGAGGGGTGGTAGGTGGTCGTTCCTCCTATAGTGGCTCCATTCTCAATCCATGCGGGAGAATTACTCCGATATTCCAAATTTCGGCCGATGACACCTCGGGAAGTGAGCCGCAGGTGGCCGATATGGGCCAGTAAATCATTGCGGATGTTGGAAGAGATCCGTAAATTAGAAGCGATGATGGTCGCATCGTATCCAACATTTGCACCTAGATCGATATTTCCGGCGACTGCAACGAGGTTCCGCCCGATGGTGGCTGAAGAAAGCAGCTGCACGTTTCCAGCAGCAAGAGTCACGTTTTTCCCCACCTTCCCGCTGATGAGAACTTGCCCCCCCACGATCCGACAATTGTGTTGGATTTCGCCGGAGATATCGATGGAGCCAACGGCGCCGAGTAAATCTCCATTGATGATGCCGTCGATGATGACCTGCTCAGCAAAGAGGTAGACATCCCCATTGACCGTCCCTGAAATTTCAACACTTCCCCCTGTCGCAAAAAAATCTCCGTTATGCACTGAGCCGGAAGGCAAAATGACAATACTGTCTTCTTTATGCTCTTGCTTCGGGGCTTCTGCCCATAAAATTGAAGAGAAAAGAAGGAGTAGGTGAATGAAAATTACACGCATACGCACGCCCTTTTTTCTCTTTGGCAAAACGCATTATAATACCGGTGAACACTTTCTAAAATCAATGTTTCAGAGCGATCGATCTCAAGAAGATTTTTTTCCTGTTTGCTTTCGATCATCGCGCTGAGCTGCTGCATATTGAGAAGGACCAGTTGGGGATTGCGGGAAAGCAATGGGTTGACATTCCTTGGAACACTAAGGTCGAAGATCAATCGCGTTTGTATGGCATTACGTAGGGGGTTGTCGACGATGTATGGCGGAGCATTCGAACCACAAATGACAAGAGGATACTCTTGCCAGGAGGAAATTTTATCCCAGGGCACTAAAGTCAACCCCTCTTTTTCCGAAATTTCCTTAGCAGAAATCAACGAACGGGTGGACAAGGCCATTTTTCTCGCTCCTTTATGATGAAAGAAGGAGATGACTTTTCGGTTGATCTCGGAATTTCCAATAAAAAGAACAGGAAGATCGGACAGGTTCCTGAAGAACTGCTCGCTGATCTGAAAAAGGATCTTTGGGAGGGTGACCTGGTTTTGAGAAAGAGAGAATGTTGAGCGGATTTGTTTTCCAAGCTTGAGCGACTTTTGGAACAAAAAGTGGATGCAGCTTGGCAACGGATAATGCAAAAGGGTCTGCTCATAAGCTGTTTTGACCTGCCGCTGGATTTCCGATTCGGCGATGATCGCGCTATCCAGCCCAGAAGTGACGCGTGCCAGATGCATAAAACAGTCAAAACCAAATAAGGAATAGAGGTTATGTTCAAAAGCCGTCGCGATTTCTCCTCTCAACAGATTGAGGAGAACACTATGGGCGTCGGCGAGGGAATCGGAACTAAAGTAGATCTCGCACCGATTGCATGTGGACAAAAGAATGGCGTGGAGGCTTTCCGTCATCTCGCTGCCAAGCGAAAGCTTGATACGGCAAGCTTTTGAAACGCTCTCGCGTACGCTGAGTTCCGCTGTTTTATAATTGATCCCCAATACGCCGATCTTCATGAAAAACCTGGTGAGAAAAAGTCTTTATAAAGTTATTGCTCTTTAGCCGCAAGCACCCTGATCGCCATCTCTGCGCTAAACCCTTGGCGGCAGAGTTTCCCGATCCATTTTCTCATTTCTCGAGGATCGTCCCGTTTGATTTTTCTCCCATTTTTATCGAGCCATTTTTGAAGCGCTTCCCTTTCTGACGTCATGGCATGTTCATATTGGTGTTTGAGGACCGCCTTTTTTAACCCCTTTTGTCTCAGCTTGAAGTAAGCTGCTTTTGCAGACCGTCCCCTTTTTAACTCACGGGCAAAAAGCCTCTCTATCCCCGCTTCGTCGTTAAGATACC
This sequence comes from Verrucomicrobiota bacterium, assembly GCA_903970455.1. Taxonomy (GTDB): domain Bacteria; phylum Chlamydiota; class Chlamydiia; order Chlamydiales; family Rhabdochlamydiaceae; genus CAJCIW01. The sequence continues at coordinate 6,065 of CAJCIW010000222.1, forward strand.
CTTTCTCAACGCACAGTTGCACTGTCTTATCTGCACTCTCTGGAGAAATCCCTTTATCAAGCAATTTCGATTCGAGCTCGGCGGACAAGAGGCTCCGCTTTGCCAGCAGATACAGGGCATAGCGTTTAGCGACTTTCTCTTCGAGCCCGAAGAACTGGGTCATAAACTCGTCCAATGGAAGATCTTGAGGGATTTTCTTTAACTCTTTAATAAACAAAGACTTGCTTACTTCCCGCCAAAATTCATCATCTAAAAACAGCATTAAGACTTTCGGGTCTTCCTTTTTTAATTCTATCTTTAAACCCATATTAACGAGAGAGTTGTGTTAAAAAATTCATTAATGCTTCCCTTGATTATTTACGGATTTTCGGTTAAAATTAAAGAACAAAGGAGAGTGAGATATGATAGATTATACAAAAACAGATTTTCAAGAAAATTTCTTACGGGATCGGATCCCCCCCCCATACAGCTGGCTTTTATAACAGCAAATTCTTTGCCCAAAATGAAATGCAAATTTTATCGTCAGCCGTCAGCGTAGACGACCGGGCCCAGCAAAGAGGTCTTCAACAGATCAAAGACACGATCAACGAGGGGTAAGTATTTTTTCTAATTATTGATCTGTAAATCAATAATTCTTATCATAAATTTATGACAACACCTACAGATCCCTCTAAAAGCAGTGGCAGCAGCAATGTGCCTCCCTCGCAACCCCTTGCTCCTCAACCGGTCGGTAATATCGATCCGACAGGAGTCTGGTCTAAATTTTTAAGCACTCCCGGGAATATCGCCACCCCTGAAGAAGTGAAATTGTTCATGCAGGGGCTGCTAAAAATGTTTAACGTGATCATTCAACAGCAGACGGCAGCTGCTCACCGGGCAGCCGAACAAATGAAAAAAGCCGAAAAGGGAGAGGATTAGGTTTCCTCTTGAGCCTTCCCGCTGCGGCATGGTATCCTCTTTCTCCATGGAATCCCATGGCGAATTAACAAATTTTTTCACGATTTCCCCTGATCAGGCCTCTACGAGGCTGGACAAACTTTTATCTCTCCATTTTGCGGGATATTCCCGCTCCTATTTTCAATATCTGATCGATCAGCAATGCGTCCTCGTCAATGGGCAGCGTTTAAAAAAAAGGCACCTTTTACAAACCGGCGACGAGGTAGAGGTCTGCTTTCTTCTCACCCCCGAAATCTCTTTAGAGCCTCAGGACATTCCTCTGGATGTTCTTTTTGAAGATGAGCATTTGATCATCGTAAACAAACCCGCAGGAATGGTCGTTCATCCAGCTCCCGGACACCCCAACCAGACCTTTGTCAACGCGCTTTTATTCCATTGCCGCTCCCTTCCCGAGACAGACACTATCCGGCCCGGGATCGTCCATCGGTTGGACAAAGACACGACAGGGGTTCTTCTCGCCGCAAAGACGGCCCAAGCCCACGCAAAACTAGTCGAGCTATTCTCAGAGCGGCGCATTCAAAAAGATTATTTGGCGATTTGCCTCGGTACTCCAAAAGAAGGGCTGATCGATGCGCCCATCAAACGGCATCCCCTTCAAAGAAAAGAAATGGCCGTGTGCTTTGAGCAAGGAAAAGAAGCCAAGAGCTTGTGTAAGGTCCTTGGGAAAAATGGGCAGCTTTCTGTGGTGCAGATTCAGCTTCTCACAGGACGAACCCATCAGATTCGCGTTCATCTCAAGCATATCGGCGCTCCTGTCCTTGGCGATACTGTTTATGGAAGCCCAACCGCAAATAAAAGATTGAGTGTTGAGCGGCAACTTCTGCACGCATGGCGTCTTCAATTCATCCACCCCATCACAAATTTTTCTATAGATGTTCGCGCCCCGATTCCCAAAGATTTTTTAGCATTTTCCCAATCACTTGATTTTCAATGCTAGCCGAATATGCCCCGTTAAGTTATGCTTACACTGACGGTTTTCTCATTTCAATTGCTTATTTTTCTGAGAATTTCTTATTGAGGACTGAATTATGAAAGAGTTTGTGGAATACATCGTGAAGAACCTGGTCGATCACCCTGATCAAGTACGCATCAATGAAATTGGCGGCACACATACATTGATCATTGAACTTGCTGTTGAAAAATCAGATATCGGCAAAATTATCGGTAAAAAAGGGAAAACAATCAATGCCATTCGGACGCTTTTGATGTCTGTGGCAAGCCGCAACGGTATCCGCGTGAACCTCGAAATTATCGAAGAACAAGAAGAAAAAAAACAGTAGTTTTTTTCTTATTGGACGAGTTTCGGAAGATAAGGCGAGATCATCGCTTTGCGCGAATTGATCAGGCCTGCTTTATACTTTAAAACAGCAAAGGAAAGCGTTCCTTTGCCCGAAACCGTTTTTTTTGGTACCTCTGCAAAACTTTCGGTAAAAATCTGTTCGTACTCTTTCGCTTTATTTCCAAAAAATTCTGTGGATAAATGATTTTTCTGGATCTGCGGCGAAGAACGGAAGGCATTGAGAAATCTCTTCAAATGCTCGATCGACTGTTCTGTAAAAGGAATCCAGATCCACAATTCATCCTTATGCTTATACTCCCCTACGGTTCCTGCATATAAGTCTTCTGCTCCGGCAATCGTGCTGATCATCTGCAGATGCAAATCGAATTCTTTCCCTTCCCGGTAAAAATTAAGGGCATTATCATACCAGCATTTCCGGAGCGCTTCTACGTGCTTAGCAAATGTGGAATAATTGCGGGAGAACAATTTCGCCTGCCCGACGCGGGCGCACCCATTTTGCTCTTTCGTGTCGGCAAAAAGTGCGGAAGGGCGTCCCTTCGCGCACAGGATCATGTTATTTTCTACAGCTTCTTCTTTTGAGAGGTAGATCTTCCGATAAAGAGAATAGACATCGTAATTTTGCAAAATCCGCGCTGCCGCTTTGCGGACAAATTCCTGATCGCGCGGGATATCATCCAAGGTAATGACTTCCACCTCTTTTTCCATCATCAGGGATTTGAGGCGATTGATGAGCTCGGCAACGCAAACGATATCTCTTTGGGAGACTTTCGTCAGCAAATCCGTATCATCAAAAATGCCGTAAAGAAAATGGAGATACTCGACAAATTCTCTCAAAGGGTCGATGTAGTAAGGATGTTTCGATTCCGAAACGAGCTGTCTTTGGAGCAGCCGCTTCAACAACTTCTTATTTTTTGCCG
>CAJCIW010000223.1 GCA_903970455.1 Verrucomicrobiota bacterium
CAGGCCACAAAAACTTCCCTTCTGCAGATTTACGGAACCAGTTGACCCCAAAAATTTTGGGAAGCTTATCAGGGTTGCCTAATTTCCCCATTTTCAGCCAATGCCCAAAATAATCCCCCATGTGGTAGCCGCAAAAAGGAAGCATGGCAAACGGGTCGTGGCGCAATTTCCCTATCTCCCCTTTTGCCGCCGCGGTCATTTCGGAAGAAATGGAAGCGCCGATAAAAACTCCATGAGGCCAAGACAACGCTTCATAAACAAGAGGGGCGGTGGAACACCTCCGGCCTCCGAAAATGATCCCTGAGATTGGAACGCCTTTCGGATCTTCCCAAGCGGGATCGATGACAGGGCACTGGGAAGCGGGGGTTGTGAAACGTCCATTGGGATGCGCCGCCGTTTTTCTGGATCCCGGCTTCCAGGATTCTCCCATCCAGTCGGTCAAATGGGGCGGAGGTTCAGCCGTCATCCCTTCCCACCAGACGTCTTTCTCATCGGTGAGGGCAACGTTAGTAAAAATCGTGTTCCGTTCAATCGTTCCCATCGCGTTAGGATTGGATTGCATCGAAGTGCCGGGCGCTACGCCAAAAAAACCAGCTTCGGGATTGATCGCATACAATCTTCCATCGGGGGCAAAGCGCATCCAGGCGATGTCGTCGCCGACACATTCCACTTTCCATCCCGGTAGAGTCGGAGTCAGCATCGCGAGATTCGTCTTGCCGCACCCGCTGGGAAAAGCGGCCGCGAAATACTTTTTTTCCCCTTGGGGATTGGTGATCCCGAGAATCAGCATGTGCTCAGCCATCCAACCTTGGTCGCGTCCCATCACCGATGCGATACGGAGAGCGAAACACTTTTTCGCAAGAAGGGCGTTCCCCCCGTAGCCGCTTCCATATGACCAAATGCTCCTCTCTTCAGGAAAATGCACGATATATTTTTCATCTGGGCGGCAAGGCCAGGGCATATCTTTTTGACCTGGCTGGAGCGGTACGCCTACGGAATGCATACAGGGAACAAAAGAATCGGCCCCGAGCATCTTGATCACTCCTTTGCCGATACGAGTCATGATGCGCATGCTGCAAACGACGTAAGGGGAATCGGTGATCTCCACGCCGATGTGGCTTAAAGGGGAATCGATCGGACCCATGCTGAAAGGGATCACATACATCGTCCTCCCTTGCATGCAGCCGTTGAACCGCTCTTTGAGCAGAGCGAGCATCTCTTTTGGATCCCGCCAATGATTCGTCGGCCCGGCGTCCTCTTCCGATTCAGAACAAATGAACGTGGCTTCTTCCACCCGGGCGACATCGGTAGGAGTTGAGTGGCACCAAAAAGAATTGGGACGTTTTTGTGGATTCAGTGGAACGAAAATCCCTTTATCGACGAGTTGGCGCGTCAATTGATCGTATTCATCCTGGGATCCGTCGCAGAGATGCACCCGGTCGGGTTTACAAAGTTGAACCGCTTCCTCGACCCATTGAATGAGCCGGGCATTCGAGGTCCACTCTCGTAATGAGGAAATCATAAGACGTTTGATTTGCGCTTCTTGAATTTGTCGAGGTATTCAAGCGCTTTTCCCGTTCCTAGGCAGACAGCAAGAAGCGGATTGGGCGCGACAATCACCGGAAGCCCTGTTTCTTTGATCAATGCTTTGTCCAATCCTTTGATCAGAGCCCCTCCGCCCGCAAGCACCATCCCCCGTTCGACGAGGTCGGCAGCAAGTTCGGGAGGGCATTTTTCAAGAATCAGCTTAACACTTTCCACGATCTGTTGAATCGGCTCAAAAAGACACTCCCGAATTTCAACGGAATTGATCCGCTTTGTGATCGGAAGGCCGGCCACTTGGTCGCGTCCTCTCACTTCCATTTCGAGTTCGTGCTCTCCGAGAGGATAAGCAGACCCGATCGTCATCTTAATTTCTTCAGCGGTGCGGGGGCCGATCATCAAATTGTAAGTACGCCGCATGTAATTGACGACGCACTCGTCGAATTCATCGCCGGCAATCCTCAGCGAGCGGGATTCAACGATCCCTCCGAGGGAAATAATCGCAATCTCGGTGGTACCGCCGCCGATATCGATGATCATATTGGCAAAGGGTTCGTGAACAGGCAGATCGACACCTATCGCAGCTGCCATCGGCTCTTCAATGAGAATCACTTCCTGCGCACCTGCGCGAAGGGCGGAATCTTCAACAGCGCGTTTTTCTACGCCGGTGATCCCGGAAGGCACGGCGATCAGAATTTTTGGACGGAACAAGCTGCGTGCAGGAGTCACCCGTTTGAGCAGGGCACGGATCATCCCTTCCGCAATCTCAAAGTCCGCAATGACACCGTCTTTCATCGGTCTCACAGCGTGGATCCTGCGCGGCGTCTTACCGAGCATCGCTTTAGCTTTATGACCAACCGCAAGCACTTCATTCGTCGAAGAATCGACAGCGACGACAGAGGGTTCGGCCAAAACAATTCCCTTCCCGCGCACATAAACAAGCGTGTTTGCGGTTCCCAGGTCAATTCCGATATCGTTTGAAAAAATTCCGGAGACCTGTCCGAATTTGTCAAACACCCTTCGGCCAAGTTTGTTGAACACTTGTTTTAAACTGAATTGTTGTGGTACAGTCATATGAATTAAATCTTTAAGTCTTGAGAAGTTCGAGAACGTCTTCCCACGTGAGTTTAGCAATTGCCTCATCATCGCAGCTTATGACTTTCTTGACCAACCCTTTTTTCTTCTTCTGCATTTCGGCAATCTTCTCTTCAATTGTATTCAACGTAATCAGCTTGTAGGAAGAGACGGAATTTTTTTGTCCCATCCGATGCACCCGGTCGGTGGCCTGCGATTCAACGGCAGGATTCCACCACATATCGTAATGGATAACGGTGTCCGCTCCGACAAGATTGAGTCCTGTTCCGCCCGCTTTCAAAGAAACCAGGAAAACGGGGATGTTGACATCTTCGTTGAATTGTTTGACGACCTCGAGGCGGTTTTTGCTCGACCCGTCTAAATAGGCAAAAGGGATCCCCTTGGCCTCGAAATCTTCGCTCATGATCTGCAGCATGCGCGTATACTGTGAGAAAATCACTGTTTTGTGTTTTCCCTCGATCAAAGTTTGCAGCAGCTCGAGAAGCATTTCATATTTGGCGGAATCGCCGCTCTCAGCCTTTTCTTTGGCGAAGATAGCGGGGTGGCAACAGATCTGTTTGAGCCGGGTAAGTGTCGCGAGCACATGGATCTGCACCCTGTCGAATCCATCGCGCTGAACAAGCTTCACTAGTTCATCCCGGGCTGATTCTGCGTAGGAACGGTAGAGTTCCTGCTGCACATCGCTGAGTTGGCAGTGGTAGACGAGCTCCGAAACAGGAGGCAGGTCATCGAGCACATCCGCTTTCATCCGGCGCAAAATAAAAGGAGCAACTTTTTTGCGTAAATATTCAATATTTTTTGTTTGGTCCTTCCCTGAGATGCGAATGTATTTTTCCACAAACCTGTCGTAGGTTCCGAGAAACCCCGGCATCAAGAAATCGAACAAACTCCACAGCTCGTCAAGAGAGTTCTCGATCGGCGTGCCCGAAAGGATGAGACGATGTTCCGCATGGACCATTTTGACCGATTTGGCATTGCGTGTGCCCCGGTTTTTAATGTGCTGGGCCTCATCGAGGATGACGTAAGTGAAATTTGTCGCTTTGTAGTATTCGATATCTTTTTGAAGCAAAGTATACGAAGTGATCATCACGTCGTAATTTTCCAACTGATCGATCAACTTCTTTCGATTGGAAGGAATCCCATCGACAACGGTCACTTTGAACTTGGGATTGAATTTGGCAAACTCTTCTTTCCAGTTATAGAGGAGGGATGTCGGGCAAACGATCAACGCATGGCTCGTTTTTTTCTTCATATGCTGTGTCAGAGCGACAATAGCTTGCAGGGTTTTCCCCAGGCCCATGTCGTCAGCCAAAATTCCATTCAGGAACATGAGGCGCAAACGCTCCAGCCAGCGGACGCCTTCCTGCTGATACGCTCTCAATACCGCTTTGATATCGCTAGGAACCTCGGAGAAGGTCAACAATTTTTCGCCAAGCATTTGCTTGCGGATCTCGATCAGCTTTTCCGTCATCGAAAATTCGACGGGAAGGCCTTCAAATTGGGTAGCGTCGATATTGGCAAGGCTCCATAGCGGCCGCTGCATCTTGTAGTCTTCCATCACTTCGATCCCCATCTCGTCGAAAAGCTGGATCACGCCATTCAACCTGTCCAGATCCAGCACGAGGATCTTGGGCATTTTATTCCCCTCGACAGCTTTCTTTCCTTTTGATTTCGGCGAATCGAGCTCGATGAAAGAGCGTTTGGCGCTCATGCATTCCCATAATTGGTCTAGTCGGACCCCCTTGAGCGCGCCTTGGACAATCAGCTCGATCTCGTAAGCATCGATGCGGGAGGTGTGGCTCAATTTCAAGATAAACCTGGTTTGATCATAGATGAATTGATCGAGGAGATTCTGGGGACAGTTGAAAGTCACGCGATGCTGATTGCGTGGAATCACATCGGTCATAAATTCGACGATTTTCTTCTCCGACTTGGAAACGTAGACGCCGCTTTCTGGATTAAAAATAAAATCCTGGAATAAATCTTCTAAAATCTGCCGCTCTTCCACCAGGTTGCGCGCCAAAATCCCATCCTCGGTGGTAAAAGATTTCACATCTTCAAAGGTCAACTTTGAAGCCGTCGAAGGAATCTTATGCTTGTCGTAAATGAAGTGCAGGCTCGCATCGAGTTCTCCATCGAGGTAAGAAATTTCGCACACGGCTTCGACATTGCCCACAAAGGGTAGCGTGACGAAATCTTCAATTGCTTCCTGATGCGCGACCTCGGCATACCGGGCAAGCTGGGGAAGTGAGTTTTCGACAAACGTGCCGAACAACGGCTCGGGGATGGTCATATCCCGGATCTGGTGCAAATTACGCAAATGGACGCGGGTGATATTGTCCTGGAACCGGTAATACGCATTTTTGTAGAGCATCCCGGGCTTGGCGCATTCGAAAAAGCGGACGTCCTCCAAAGTCACGGGCTCCACCCCGATCAAGATATGGGGATTGACCAGAATTTTCGACGTCGGAGGGGGGATATATTCCAATGAAAAACGCAAACACGCGTGAATCGGCGAAAAACGGAGCGGCGTCTCCATCGTCCCCTCGTAAAGCCCTGGCAAAGCCGGGAAGTCATCTTCCTGGCCGACAAATCCCTGTTTTTTGTATTGCTGGGAAGCCATATCATAACTCCTCGCCAAAATCATCCCGAACGATTCCAGGTCAAGCTGAGCTACGCGCAAGGCACGTTCTGAATTCCCATTTTCATGAAACCGCGCTTGATCGCGGACCATCCGTATGATTTCTTGCTGTGCAGTATCGAAGGATTTGAGGGAAAAGGAGTATTTTTTTCCGCCGATGAAGATCGATTCCTCGTAACGGAGCGCCTCTAAAAAAGGTTTAATTTGAGGAACGTAAAGAGGCTTTGAGCGGAATGGAAGGCGAAGAGCGGCCTGAATTTCGACAATCCCTTTATGATCATTTTCCTGAGGGTTGAAGATCAAAGCGAATTCCGCCCGATCGACATCCTGCTTTTCCTGAGCGCGGAAAAAAGGAGAGGCCGCGAGAAGCTGGGAAGAGACCACATACTCTTGCAGCAATTGCTTTTGATACTGCTCTTCCTGCCGCTGCGATTCCTTCGACTCCGCCTCTTTGATCTTCTCCAAAAGCTTCTTTTGCTCTTCTTTATCAATCCCCGGTTTTCCACCTGACTTGATGTCGTTTTCCTTCGAATAGGCCACCAGGATCTTATCGATATTCTCTTCAAGATAGAATAAAACAGCCGCCAAATGCTGGCAATCATAGTTGTAAGGACAATCGCAGTCCGAATCGATCGTCTCGCACTCCTGCCGGTCGATCTCGATCTCGCTTTCATAGCAATTATCGAATTGCCCCAGCACCCTTGCCGAGACCCGCATCAGCTTGGCGTCCAGGTGGATCAACTTGGCCGAAACGACTTTTTGCAAATCGTAAAGTTCGCGCCCCTCTTTGACGATCGAAGAGGAAAAGTCTTGCTTAAGCTTGCGAAAGTTTAACATAGGTGGTCGGTCTGCTTTTTTTTATTTTTTGGGATTATCTTTTTAGAGGATGCCATGAACACACAAAAGGGAATCGATTTCCGAGTGGAATGGCAGACTCTAAAATGCTTTTACATTTTTTGGGGATGAGTTGCAAGAATATTTGAAAAAAGGGGGGGGAAAACGTCATTTTCGCAGTGAATTAGCATAAACTTCTAATAATTAAAAACTTAAGTTATTTTACTCATCCAGGCGCAAGTTATTAACGATTAGCGTTTTAAATAAATAAAAATTATTAAAAAGATTTA
>CAJCIW010000224.1 GCA_903970455.1 Verrucomicrobiota bacterium
ACCATGATGGGGGTATGTGGAGGTATACTCATCATGATTCAACACTTTGTTTTTCGGGCAGCCCACGACCTACAGCAAAAAAATCGGCGCCATCAACCCTCTTTTCCCCATCATCGTCGATTAGGGCAAACGCCTCTTCGGTCAACTTCGCTAAACTCATCTCGGCATCTTTGCCGCTCAGGACAGCTTCTAGCTGCGTTTCATACCGTTCTTTCGACCAGATTTCGATCTTGTTCAGGACGCCGGCGATCACGATCTCCGACTTAATCCCTACTGCATTCTTCAATGTCGCGGGTATGATGACCCTGCCGACTTTGTCGCATGTCGTCTGGTGCAAAGTCGAAAAGAACAGAGTGAAAAACTTCTGGTATTTGCCCAGATGCTGCTTCGCTTGGAATTTAGCGACAATTTTTTGGATGTCGCTTTGTCGATAGATGGCCAGGCATCCGCCAAGTCCAAGGGCGAGGCTGAACTCTAAAGTTCCTTCTTCCACAAGGCCAAAACGCATCTGCTGGGGTAGAACGAATCTCCCCTTTTCATCCAGTTTTGCAGAAGTAGAACCACTGAAGAAGAACTTTCCCATAGAGATGACGATGTTATTCCCACCTTTTCCCACAATTTAACACCGAGACCACAAATCAGCAATCTTTTTTAGAGTCGGCTCCCACGAGCGCCTCTCGAAAGGGAAACATAACCCATTAAAATTCAATCTGCTTATCCATACAGAAAAAAAGTGGGAATGGGTGGGATTAGAGATTACTTTCCTGTAGAAAACAGAGATTTTTGAGCAGAAATGAATTGTTAAATACGCTCTTTGGTTGAAAATTTTACTTAAAGGTGGCAAATGAGGTTTAAAAGGAGAAAATATGCCTCCACGTACTATCGACAACCTGGGCGTCGACGCCTCCACGCGTTATGCCGAAGATAAGCGCTCATTGGATCAAACCCTGATCAAAGAGTCGCAGGCGATCCCTGCACAGACAGAGATCGAGGTAACGGCGCCCTCCTTCTCTAGCGAGGTGGAAGCTCTCCTCCACATTCAGAGGACCCATGTCGTTTGGGCCTTTTTTGATCCCCCTCCCTATTACTTCGAGCAAAGAAAACGGCTCTTCACCTATCAACTCATCCCCTCGATGGGGTCGGAAGACAAGAAGGAGTCCCAGGCTTTAAAAATCCTTGCCAAGCTCAAATCGATGGCCGAAGACCGGGAAAAGGAGGGAAAAAATAAGAGGCAGCTCTACGAGAAAGAAAGGGAAATCGAAGAGGAGGAAAAAGAGAAAAAAATTCTTACCTCCCTTCTGAATTCGATCTCCTTGTTCGATAAGTTGATCATTGAAATAAATTCGCGAAGAAGCCAATATCAGAAGGGGTAAAGATTTATGAGTCAAGCTGATTGGCTTTCGATTTTGGGATGGAACAAAGAAGAGCTCGAAGACCTGCGTTTTGTCGGTTATTCCTATATTAAACAGGGACAATACGACACCGCGATCACATTTTTCGAAGCTCTCGCGATTTTATCCCCGGAATCGGTGTACGACCTGCAAACTCTTGGCGCCCTTTATCTGCAAAAAGGGAACAATCTGATGGCCCTGAATTATATCGAGAAGGCAATCAAATTGGACCCCGCTCACCTCGCCACTCTCCTTAATAGGACGAAAGCCCTTTTTGCTCTCGGCTATAAACGGCAAGCTTTGGCCCAAGCCCGCGCTTTAGAAAATTGCGCGGAAGAGCAAATCGCCGGACAAGCGCAAGCGCTGATCATGGCATACAGTTAAACCCAAGTTGTCGATAACTCCCAAAGCTATTTCTTTAATTTTTTTTCGCTTCTGCAAATTTGACGCTCAATGCTTTACCGAAAAACGGGACCCATGAGAATAAAAATGTGTTGCGCGCATTACACCACGGTGCTAATTTGACGGCGTTAAAAGCCCCCCAAAAAAGTTGTGGAAAGTTTGTTTATAACTTGAGTTTATGCTAACAAAACCGCCTCACGAAACCTGGTCTCAATTTTTAGAATTCATTTCCGAACGCTGTTCAGCAACGGAATTCGAAAACTGGTTTGCTCCCATCCGCGTCCTTGAGACGGCAACCGGAGAAATTCAGCTGGAAGTTCCGAATATCTTTGTGCAGGAATACCTTCTCGACAATTATAAAAAAGATCTCTCCGCTTTTTTCCCCCTTAAAGCTTCGGGCGACCCGGATCTGATCTTTGTTCTCGCAGAAGTGAAGAAAAAAAAACCCCTTCCTACTACCGATCCCTCTCCAACCCCACAAACCCCCTCTTCTGCGGAAAACCATTCCCCTTTTCCTGAAATCAAGCTCAATCCGATTTACATCTTTTCCAACTTCATCGAAGGCCCAACTAACCAGTTCGTGAAATCTGCTGCAATGGGAGTGGCCAACCGCCCGACCAAATCGTACAATCCCCTCTTTATTCATGGCGGCGTCGGCCTGGGCAAGACACATTTGCTGCATGCAATCGGACACCATATCCGAGAGCATCACAAAAAATTACGGATCCATTGCATTACGACGGAAGGGTTCATTAACGATCTTGTGGACAATTTGCGCAATAAATCGATTGACCGGATGAAACGGTTTTACCGGACACTCGATGTCCTTCTTGTCGACGACATTCAATTTTTACAAAATAGGCCTAACTTCGAAGAGGAGTTTTGCAACACTTTTGAAACCCTAATCAATCAGAGCAAACAGATCGTCATCACCAGCGACAAACCTCCGGGCCAGCTCAAACTTTCAGAGCGGATGATCGCGCGGATGGAATGGGGCCTTGTCGCCAATATCGGCGTCCCAGATTTGGAAACCCGCGTAGCCATCTTACAGCACAAAGCAGAACAAAAAGGGTTTCGCATTCCGCAAAAAGTCGCTTTTTTCATCGCCGAGCATATCTTCAATAATGTGCGACAGCTTGAAGGAGCGATCAATCGCCTCAGCGCGTATTGCAGGCTCATGGGGCTCGATATCACAGAAGAGACGGTTCAAAAGACGCTGAGTGAACTTTTTCAATACGCCCCGCACAAGAAAATCTCGGTCGAAAACATTCTCAAAAGCGTGGCGACCATTTTCGAAGTGCGCGTCAGCGACCTCAAAGGGGGCACACGGATTAAAAGCGTCGCTTTCCCCCGTCAAGTCGCCATGTATTTGGCGAAAGAATTGATCAATGATTCCCTGATGCGACTCGCCTCCGCGTTCGGGGGAAAGACCCACTCCACCCTTCTGCATGCCTGGAAAAAAATCGCCGGACAAGTGGAAAAAGACGAGACTCTGCGGCGCCAGATCGAAATGGCCCGCCGCAATTTAGAGGCTTAATCCTGATCACATCAAGTGCTCTCGAAGATGGGGAAGAGCCAGGACTTCAGCAGGTAACTCGGTGATATTGTTATCTCTTACGTCCAACGTTTGAAGATTTTGAAGGTTCCCGATTTCAGGCGACACCTCTGTAAAAAGATTTTCGGTTAAATCCAGTGTCTCCAGACTGGTCAGTTTTCCGATCCAAGATGTTTCCCTGCATAAATTGTGGCTGAAGTTCAAAATGCGCAAATGATTGAGATTATCCTCTTGAACGGGCAATTCTTCCAGCAGATTATAACTTAAATAAAGGATTTCTAGACCCGCCAGATTTCCTATTTGAGGCGGCAGGCTTGCCAACCTGTTGTTCATTAAATTCAGCTCGATCAAATTGTTAAGGCCTCCAATCGTACCAGGCAAAGTCGTTAGCCAATTGCTAGCCAGATCTAATTCTTCCAGATTGATAAGGTCTCCAATCTCCTCCGGCAAGCTTTCAATTTGATTGGAATCTAATGTCAACGCACGTAAAGCGTTGGCAAGGGTGCCGATCTCAGTCGGCAATTCGGTCAATTGATTAGAACGTGCATTCAAAGATTGAAGATTGCCAAGTGTCCCGATCCAGCCTGGCAATGCAGTTATCTCATTTGAGGCAATGTTTAACGTTTCCAAATTCTGAAAAGTGGCAATCTCGTCAGGCAATGTTGTGAATCGGTTCGAACTTAGATTTAAAGATTGCAAACTGTTCAAGTTGACGGCTTCTTGGGGCCATTCTACCAAACGATTTCTAGTCAGGTTCAATGTTTCTAAATTCAGAAGATCTTTCAATCGAACGGGCAATTGCCGCAGCCGGTTTTCACCCAATTCCAATTTTTGCAATGCAGCCAGATTGCCGATCTCTTCGGGTAATATTTTAAGACGATTGTAGTTTAGGTAGAGTTCTCGCAAATGGACAAGATTGCATATCTCCGGAGGTAATCCGGTCAGTTGGTTATCGTTAAGTTCCAAAACTTCTAGGCCAGTCAAA
>CAJCIW010000225.1 GCA_903970455.1 Verrucomicrobiota bacterium
TTTTCATCCAACGTTTGCCTTCGGGATGGATGTGGGCTGGGGCTGAATCTGAGGAAACGAGCCCAGGTGTTGTATTTTTAGACTTGATCTTATGCCGAATCTTTTTCTTAAGGGACATCCCTCTCTGTGCCGACTTTAAAAGTTCTTCTTGTTTTTCAGCTTTTCTTTTCGGGAATTTTTTTAGCATTTCTTTTGTCGTCAATTCATCGCTATATTGCTGAGTTTGCGGAACCGGATAACGGCCCTGCGCACTGCGAATTTCTTTTCCCCTTTTCTTCTCGAGTTTATTGCTCATCGGATGCTTGGTTTTGTTCATACGCCCCTTATTTGACAAGTAAATATTTTACTTCACTGTAGCGCATAGAGGGATTTTAGAGAAAGCAAGATTAAAACGAGCTGTACAGCTGGTCAAAAGCCGCTAGAACCCTATTTACCGAAATGAAGTTTTGCCATTTTTGTTCCCGAAGACGGAAAAACTTCCAATTGGGAAGATAAGGGGGAGGAAGGACGAGCTGCCCTTTTTGCCAACCCGGACGCCATAAGCGCATTCTTTTTTCCTCATTGGCGATGGTGAGGGTGGGAACACACAGATTCGAGCCCAAATGGCCCACCAAAGAGTCATTCCCAATCACATAACCAGATTCGTAGACAATCTTTGCGAGATCTGAAAGTGTGGGAGCTTCGGCAATCTCAAATCCCTTGCCTTCTATTTTTTTCCATTCAGAAAGTTCAGCAGGTCCGACGCAGAATAGTGGCTGAAAGCCTTTAGATTTTAATCTTCGAGCTAATTTTATGAATTTTTCTGCTTTCCAATTTTTGGCAGGGACACGGCTTGTGGGATGGATGAGGATTTGTTCTTTTTTATGGCGATGGACGAGCCCAGGCAAAGGGACAATCCCATTTTCTTTGAAAGGGACCGGGAGATCCAGCAAGGACGCAACCGCTTCTGCAATGTTGTCTGCCATAGACTGATTTGGATCAAAAGCAAAGTCCCGAATGGAAAGAGGCGAGTGCTTGGAAGATAAGTAGGTGGGATAAAAAATGGATAGGCGGGGACGGAGAGTCTCTATCCACTGTTTGATTTTTGGAGAGTTGTCGTTTTCGACGACAATCAGATCAAACGGGGTCAACTCCTGGATACAAGGGCGTAACTCATGCCCGGGAAACCAACTGGAAAGTTCCGGGAGGGCAGGATGAAATGTCGTGACTTGATAGCCAGCCCCTTTTAACTGATGGGAGGCGATCATCATCAGCAATGCATCGCCAATTCCAAGCGCTGGAAGAACAGCTGCTGTTTTCATCATGTTGGGTCCTCATTTTGAGGACCCAAATTTCCCAATGTTCCTGTTATTTCTTCTCTTCTTCCTCTTCGGGAGCGTTGCCGATCAAGGCTTCGGAGAGGAGCACAACACCGGCTGTAGATACGGCGTAACGCAACCCATTTTTGACCACTTTAGCTGGATCGACGACCCCTGCTTTCAGTAAATCTTCCACCTTTTCCGACATGGCATTGAAGCCAAAATGAGTCCCAGAAGCGAGCACTTCTTCCAACACAACAGAACTATCAAATCCTGTATTAGAAACGATTTGTTTGAAGGGAGCCTCGCAAGCCTTGAAGACGATTTTTGCGCCGACAGACTCATCTCCGGAAAGTTCCAGGGAAACAGACTTGCTGGCGCGGAGCAATGCGCACCCGCCGCCGATGACGATCCCTTCTTCTATAGCTGCTTGTGTCGAGTTCAAGCTATCTTCGAACATCTGCTTTTTCTGTTTCATCTCGGGCTCGGTGGCAGCCCCCACGCGAATGACGGCCACACCGCCGCTGAGTTTTGCTTTCCGCTCTTCCAGTTTTTCTTTATCGTAGGAGCTTGTGGATTTTGCGATTTCTGCTTCGATGTGTTTGACCCTTGCCTGGATCTGTTTTGAATTTCCTTTTCCGCCGACGATTGTCGTCTTTTCTTTATTGACGAGGATTTTTTCAGCTGATCCGAGCACGTCGCCAGTGGCGTCTTTCAACAACATACCCGTTTCTTCAGAGACGAGTGTCGCTCCAGTGAGAACCGCGATATCTTCGAGCATCGCTTTCCGCCGGTCTCCGGAGCCGGGCGCTTTGACCGCGCAAACTTTAAGGGTTCCTCGGAGTTTATTGACCACCAAAGTAGAAAGAGCGTCGCCGTCGATCTCTTCGGCGATGATCAATAATTCGGTAGCGGTCGTTGCGACAGATTGCAGAATAGAGAGGATTTCCTGCACCGAGGAGATTTTTTTATCGGTGATCAACAGCTTGGCTCCGCTCATCTCCACGCTCAACGCCTCCGCATTCGTGCAGAAATACGCGCTGATATATCCGCGGTCAAACTGCATGCCTTCGACCATTTCAATCGTGTCGTCGGTTCCTTTCCCTTCTTCAATGGTAATGACACCGGCTTTGCCTACTTTTTGGACAGCATCGGCAATCATCATGCCGACGGCCGTATTGCCAGACGCAGAAGCGATAGCGATATGTTGCGTTTCTTTTTCATCTTTGATGGCAATCGAAGTTTTTTCGATTTCTTTGACGATGGCTTCGACGGCTTTGTCCATTCCTCTTTTTAAAGTGATCGGGGAGGAGCCGGAAGCGATATTCTTCACCCCGTTTTGCACAAGAGCGCGTAAAAGCAGGATGCTCGACGTTGTGCCGTCGCCGCATTTTTCTTTCATCTTGCTGGCCACCTCTTTTCCTAAAGAGACGCCCATGTTTGCATATTGATCTTTCAGCTCGATGTCTTTAACGATGCTGTTGCCGTCGTTGGTGATGGACGGAGCGCCCCAAGACGCTTGCAGTCCCACATTACGCCCTTTTGGTCCCAGCGTGACGCCGACGACATCTGCGAGTTGGTCAATCCCTTCGCGAAGCTTATCTCGTGCTTCTTCCTCAAAAATTAGTTCCTTTGGTGTGCTCATATTTTATTCCTTTTTCTTAGCTAAAGTTTCTTCAAGAATTTCACGCAATCCGATTAAGGTCAGATGCGGATCAATAAAATCAACGAGGTCTTTCAA
>CAJCIW010000226.1 GCA_903970455.1 Verrucomicrobiota bacterium
TTGCGCATAAGAGGCCAAATTAAAAATTGGCTGCATTCATTTATGCCTCAAAAATTCAATTTGTCAACTAGGGATTTTTTTCGTGAAGTCTATCTTTGGAGCTTGATTTTCTCCCAAATATGAAAGTAAATACAGAGGCATAAATCCCTCGGAATTTAACTTTGCGGCTCGGCGGCTTTGCGTTGGATAAAAGCGATTCCAACCTCTAGGCGTAAACCGGGGTTACTTAAGCTTTTTGTTCAGCAGGTCGTTGACGACGGCAGGGGATGCCTTGCCCTTGCACAATTTCATCACTTGTCCGACGAGAAAACCGAAGGCGCGTTCTTTGCCGGCTTTGAAATCAGTAATCGATTGAGGATTGGCCGCGAGGACTTCGTCGACAAGGGGTTCGATGCTGGAAGTGTCCTGCATGGGTTGGTAATCGGGATTTCCTTTCACGATTTGTTCAGGATCTTTTGATGGAGAAGCGACCATCTCATCGGCAACGCTTTTGCCGATCTTGCCTGTGATGGTCCCTTCTTCGATCATTTGGACAAGTTTGCCGATGTGTTCGGCGGGAATGCCCGAATTGAGAAGAGTATTTCCGGAATCTTTGAAGCGCCCCGTGAATTCCACAGTGATCCAATTGCAAACATTTTTCGCTTGGTTGCAAATCTTTAGAGCTTGCTCAAAGTAATCCGCGAGCTTCTTTTCGTTGATGAGGATGGCAGCGGAACCGGTGGGGAGCAGATAATCGGAGACATACCGTTTAAACCGTTCATGGGGAAGTTCGGGAAGGCTGGCGCGGATGGCTTCAATGTAGGCTTCCGTGAGAACGATCGGAGGCAGGTCGGGCTCCGGAAAATAACGATAATCGTCTGCCTCTTCTTTTTGGCGCATGAGGATGGTTTCTTTTTTTTCGGGATCGAAGCGGTAAGTGCCCGATGCGATCACTTTGCTTGGGTCTTCGTGCGGATGCATCGTATAGAGGCGGACTTGCCTTCGAATCTCCGCCTCAATCGCCATTTCCATATTGCTGAAGGAATTGAGGTTTTTGATCTCAATCTTGTTGCGCAGTTTTTTCTCGTTTCTAGGGCGGACAGAAATGTTGCAGTCGACTCGCAAAGATCCTTCTTCCATGTTGCAATCGGAAGCGTCTAGGTATTGCATGATCGCTTTGACTGCCATCGCATAAGCGATCGCTTCTTTTGGCGCATGCATGCAAGGCTCGGAAACGATTTCTAACAATGGGACGCCGGCCCGGTTGTAATCGACCCCGGCGAAACTGGAAAAGTGTTTCAGCATGCCAGCGTCGTCTTCCAGATGCGCATGATGAACGGCAAAGTGTTTCGATACATCTCCCACTTCAGCGACGACCGATCCTCCTATGACGATTGGTTGGTCGAACTGGGTGATTTGAAAATTCCGGGGACTGTCGGGGTAAAAGTACGACTTCCGGTCGAATTTGGAAAAAAGGGGGATATTTGCCCGAATGGCAAGACCAAATTGGACGGCTTTCCGGACAGCCTCCTTGTTGAGCACGGGTAGAGAGCCCGGCTGACCGGTATCCACAACGCCGATGTTCGTG
The DNA here is from genome assembly GCA_903970455.1 of Verrucomicrobiota bacterium. Taxonomy (GTDB): domain Bacteria; phylum Chlamydiota; class Chlamydiia; order Chlamydiales; family Rhabdochlamydiaceae; genus CAJCIW01. The sequence continues at coordinate 1,568 of CAJCIW010000226.1, forward strand.
TTCGGCTCGTCCCCAAAGCGATTGGGGGCGGGGCTAAAAATCTTTGATTTTGTCTTGAGCTGAACGTGGATCTCCAATCCGATGACCGGCTCCCAATTTTCATACATGATGTCTGTCGTAGGTTTGTTTAGTTTATTCATTGAAATGCGGGGGGGATTTTTTGTGTAAACCCAGTTGCCTTTTCAAAGGCTAGGGCGAATTGAAGGACTTTTCCATCATGCATTTGCGGGCCCATGAGCTGAAGCCCGAAAGGATGATTTTTCGAGTCGAATCCACTTGGAACGCTGATGGAAGGAAGCCCGGCTAGGTTAGCGGCAATGGTGAAGATGTCCTGGAGGTACATTTGCAGAGGATCCTGAATGGCCCCGAGAGGAAAAGTTGTAAAAGGTGAAGTGGGCATGGCGATCATGGCGCACTTTTCAAAAGCCGCCTTGAACTTTTGAATCATCAACGTACGGACTTTTTGCGCTTTTTTATAAAAGGCGTCTTGGAAGCCGGATGAGAGAACATACGTGCCGAGCAGAATCCGTTTTTTCACTTCAGGTCCAAACCCTTCCTGCTTGGAGAAATCATACACTTCTTCGAGTGTGGTTGCGCGGCTGGAGCGCTTCCCATAGCGAATCCCGTCAAAACGGGCCAGGTTGGTCGAAGCCTCTGCCGTAGCTAAAATATAATAGATCGCGATCGAGTATTTGAGCAGGTCGAGATCGATGTCAACAATCGTCGCGCCCAGTGACTTGAAGGTCTCGATGGCTTTCAAAAAGACTTCTTTCGCTTCTTTTTCCAGTTTTTCCAGGAAATGCCAGGGAACACCAATGGTCGTTCCTCGTACATCCCCTTCAATCTTTTTGAGATACTCCTCGGGCGGGATGGGCAAGCTCGTTGAATCACGGCTGCAATGACGCCCAATCACTTCCATGGCAAGGGCGGCGTCGGCAACATTGTGCGTAAGAGGTCCAATTTGGTCGAATGAAGATGCGAAGGCGACAAGGCCATAGCGGGAAACTCGCCCATAAGTTGGCTTAAAACCGACAATGCCGCAAAAAGCGGCAGGTTGGCGGATCGATCCGCCTGTGTCGCTCCCAAGGGCTAAGGGGCAAAATCGCGCAGCGACGGCGGCAGCCGAACCACCCGAGGAGCCGCCGGGAGTGCATCCGATATCCCAAGGGTTTTTTGTCAGCTGATACGCCGAGTTCTCTGTCGAGGATCCCATCGCGAATTCGTCCAGGTTGGTCTTGCCGATGAGCAGAGCGTCTTCTTCTTCCAGGTGTTTGACGACCGTTGCGTCGAAGACAGCGCGGTAATTTTCTAAAAAACGGGAAGCGCAAGTCGAAATTTCCCCTTGAACGTGGATGTTGTCTTTGATGGCCACGGGTACACCCGCCATCTTTCCCAAAGGTTTTCCCGATTTTCTCTTATCATCGAGCTTTTTGGCTTTTTCCATGACGCGTTCTGACATCAGAGAGAGAAAGGCGCCGATTTTACCATCGTGATCGGCAATTCTCTTTAAAGTCGACTCGGCAATCGTCTCCGCAGTGACTTCTCCCTTGCAAAACAATGTGCTTATGGCGTGGGCTGAAAGTTGGTACATCTGTTAAATACCTTCTAAGAGTTTGTGAACTTGATCACCGGCGGTACGCGGATCATTCCGCCCACTTGCGCTGGCGCATTGGCCAAAAAGAGTTCGCGGGGAAGGGTTTCGCCCAATTCGTCCTCGCGCATGACGTTAGTTACCGTTTCCAAAACACAATAGCAGGGCTCTACACCTTCTGTGTCGACTTCCTCCAGCTGCTCCACATAATTCAAAATCCCGCTAAGTTGCTTTTGTAAAACATTTTTTTCATCCTCGGTACATTCGATGCGGCATAGTTTCGTAAGCTTGCTGAATTCTTCTTCGTTAAGTTCCGCCATACAACTTCCAATTAAAGCTCCTATGATATTCCTCCGATTCCCAACTGTAAAGAAAAAATGCAAGCCCAGTTCCTAAAAGAGGAATTCTGTTTTTTTTAATGACAAATGAATCCTTTTTTTTTAAGATGAGGGTATGTGAGTATGGAGGTTAATTATGAAGTTCCTTAATGTTTTGGCGTTTGTTCTTGTGATCATAGGTGCACTCAATTGGGGCCTTTGGGGCTTTTTCCAATTTGATTTGGTCGCTTGGCTATTTAATGGAAATACAAGTTGGATGAGCCGCTTTATTTATGCCGTCGTTGGATTGGGCGGCCTCTGGTGTCTGCGCTTGATCCCTCGCTGTAAACACTTTTGCTGCGATTCAGAACGCTGCAAGCCCGGCAAAAAATAGTCGGGTCAATGAAAGTCAAACAGTTCACCTTTCAATCGGAACTTCCCGTTTCCGCACAGGATGTTTTTGCCTGGCATTTGCGGAAAGGGGCGCTTGAAAGGTTGATACCGCCCTGGATCAAAAGCGAGCTTCTGTTCCCGCCTGGCAGCCCTGCAGAAGAAGGGAGCCAGGCCGGGTTAAAAATAAAATGGGGCCCTTTTGCCTTCAGGTGGATCTTGGAGCATAGGAATTGCATCCAGGACCAAGAGTTTTCCGATATTCAGCTTCGCGGGCCTTTTCTCCATTATCGGCATCGGCATCGATTCATAAAGATCGATCCCATCTCCTCGAAACTTAGCGAGGAGATCGAATATTCTTTTCCGTTAATGCATCGAATCGTTCAAAATCTCTTCTCCCGTTATTTTTCTTGGAGACACGCAATTCTAAGAGGGGATTTGAAACTGATCGATCAATACGACAGGAAGCCGCTGCGTATTTTAA
>CAJCIW010000227.1 GCA_903970455.1 Verrucomicrobiota bacterium
AGCCATTGAAAGAGTGCAAAGAAAAACCCAATCCCAATTAGTGTTATGCAATGATGGATCGAATCGATTTCTCCCCAATGGCTGAGAGCCGGTCCAAAGCTTAAAAGAGATGAAATGGATAAGAAGTAGAATAGAATGGAAAGAGAAGACTCAGTTTTTGTTAACGATTCGATAAAAATGTAACTTAAGCCGATCATTAGAGCGGCAGCTAAAGACGCTATCGCACAGATGTTCCATACCCCAATATGCGGGCTGAGAATGCAACCGATTCCAATGAATGCGGCAAAGATAGCAATAAGAGTTCGGGAAGAAATTTTTTCTCCACGCCAAATATATAGAATCGCAAGAATAAAGAAAGGGGCGGTCTGCTCCAGTAAAATCGCATTGCCTAAATTCAAATGTTGAATTCCATATGTGGAGAAATAAATCGAGAGAAGGCTTAAGGAGGAGCGAACGAAATGAAAAGGGAGTCGTTTTGTCTTTAATTCCTCTTTTTTTCTTAGAAAAAGAAACAAAAAAAAGCAAAAGCCAATGAAATTGCGCGCAAAGACGATGAGTGGAAAAGATAGAGGGATTGTCTTAATAAGAAAGGCCGCAAAGGCATAGGAAGCATAAGCGGCAAGGGAAATGAAAATTCCTTTTTCTACAGCTCTCAAAAAAAAACTCTTTTTTCTTTAAAATTTACATCAAGTGTGCGAAATTGCCAAGAATCAAATTTCTGTTTTTCAATGATGCAAAAGAGTCTTACAACCAGCTTTCATAAAGATCCTTCCACGCTTGACCCGAGAAAGAGCGGCGACGCGATTTCTTCGGCTGCCATCTTCTTGCTTTTTAGAGGGCTCACGAAGCTGCAACCAAATCATGAGATCACTTTCGATATCGCCGAATCTTTTCAAATTTCCCGCGATGAAAAGCGGTATGTGTTTTATCTCGGAGAAAATTATTGGAGCGACGGAAAACCGATTACTGCGCAAGATTTTGTCACCTCTTGGAAAGCAGTCTTAAAACCTGCCTTTCCTGCTTTGTCCGCCCATTTATTTTATTCGATTAAAAACGCTCAAGCCGCAAAAAAAGGGGATAAGCCTTTAGAAAAAGTTGGTCTTCATGCTGAGGGGACTAAGAAACTCCTCATCGAATTAGAACATCCCGTTCCAAATTTTTTAGAGATCATCAGCTTTTGTAACTTCTTTCCTGTCCCTTCCCATTTCGAAGACCCTCTTCGTAATGAAACATTTGCCTGCAGCGGTCCATTTCAATTAGTGAAATGGAGTCACGGGAAGGAACTCCTTTTCAAGAAAAATCAGCAATATAAGCAAGCTTTTTCAATTTTTTTCGAGTCGATTCTCATTCGCATCATTGCAGATCCTAAAGAGGCCTTTAATCTTTTTGCATCAGGAGAATTAGACTGGGTCGGCGAACCTTATTCCCCCCTCCCGGTCAACCATTTGCCAGCCCTTGAACAAGAATGGAAAAGTCAGTCGATTGGTGGGGTCTCTCTCTGTTTTTTTAACTGTCAGCAATTTCCTTTTTCCAATCGAAATTTGAGGAGGGCATTCTCCTATGCTATTGATAGAAAAAAAATTTTGCGAAAACTTTATCTTCCAAATGCTACACCTGCTATGGGGCTTGTTCCCCCGATTTTCAAGAAAAACAAGACGAGCGACTTTTTCACAGATGAAGAAGGGGAAATCGCCCAAAAATATTTCCAAAAAGGGATCGAAGAACTTGGGAAAGGTGGGGAAAAATTGTGTTGGAAACTTTCCTTTGAGGCCTCGGAAATCAATTTTCAAATCGCCAAATCTCTCAAAAGAGATTGGGAAGAGACCTTTTCCATAAAAATTCATCTTGAACCTCTTGAGTTTAAAATTTTTTATGACCGCCTTTCTAAACGGGAATATTTGATCTCATTCACGGAGTGGATCGCGCAATACAACCACCCAATGAACCTTCTTGAAAGACTAAAAAATCCTGAAAGCGGAAAAAATTTTGCAGGGTGGTCTGATAAAGAATACTCGCGGCTATTAGAGCGTTATCTAAAAGATGGGGATGAAAATAGAAAGCTTGATCTGATCGAACAGGCGGAGCAGTTCTTGATCCAACAAATGCCGATTGCTCCTCTCTATTTTTTTTCTTATTCCTATTTACAAAAGCCTGATTTAAAAAATCTTTTTTACTCACCTATAGGTAGAGTTTACATTGAACATGCTTCCTTCCCAAAATCGCAGACACAATCCGAGTTTTATGAAGCTGATCGACACGCACGCTCATCTCACATCTGAACAGCTACTCCCTGTATTGGATGACGTCGTTGCAAGGGCGAAAAAGGCCGGGATTGAAAAAATTGTCAACATTTGTACAGATGAACAAAGTTTGGCCGAGGGAGTTTTGCTGCATGAAGAAGCCCCTTGGATCTTTAATGCGGCCGCAACGACACCTCATGATGTGGAAAAAGAAGGTGCTGTTTTTTTTCCATTGGTCGAGCGAAGTGCTTTAGAAGGAAGGTTGATTGCGATTGGAGAAACAGGTCTCGACTATTTTTACGAACACTCGAATAGACAAGAGCAGCAGAGATACCTTTCCCTCTATTTTTCTTTGGCGAGGCAGGCCAAGCTCCCCTTGATTTTTCATTGCCGGGATGCTTTTTCTGATTTATTTTCTATGGCCGATGAGGAATATCGTGGTTATCCCGCCCTTCTGCATTGTTTTACAGGAAATTTGGACGAGGCGCGAGAGGTCTTGAACCGGGGATGGTATTTATCGATCAGTGGCATCGTGACCTTTAAGAACTCTGCAGCATTGCGAGAGGTTGCCAAATACGTTCCTCTCGATCGCCTTCTCATCGAGACGGATGCTCCGTATCTCGCACCGCAAACCCATCGCGGTCAATTAAATGAGCCTGCGTACCTGGCTGAAACAGCGCGTGCGGTTGCTGACGCAATGGGGATTTCTGTCGACAAGCTCGCCGCTGCGACCGTTGAAAATGCAGTGAGATTTTTTTCTTTTTCAAAAGTTCCATAAAGAGTAAAAACAGTTTTTGCATAGGTTCAGATGTAAAGCTGTTTTACGAAAAGGTTTTTTTTCATGAGTATTGCAACGTTGGCAATTCCCAGGGCTTTTATTTGGCGCAGGCTTCATTCGTTGATGGGGCTTTGGCTGGTTTTGTTTTTGATCGAACATCTTCTGACAAATTCGCAAGCGGCTTTATGGCTTGGGGAGAATGGGCAAGGGTTTGTCGACATGGTGAATACGATCCATAATTTACCCTATTTGGAAGTGATTGAAGTCACTTTGCTGGGAGTTCCTTTTTTGATTCACATGATCTGGGGGGTCAAATACTTATTAACGAGCAAATTCAACACCTCCCGCTCAGATGGCAGCACCCCTCACCTTCCCCTTGGACGAAATCGCGCCTACACTTGGCAGCGGATCACTTCGTGGATTTTATTGATCGGTATCATCCTTCACGTGGCCAAATTCCGCTTTATCGATTATCCCACAAAAGTGCACGCAGGGGACCAGACTTATTATCTCATCGATCTATCGAGGGATGAAGGGCTTCCTACGGTCGCTAACCGCCTGGATGTTAAATTATACGATTCAGAAACGGTGGGTAACGAAAGAGGAAAACTAGCAGATAATTTATTCGAAGCGTTGGAAAAACAAAAAATCTCTCCCGGCCATGTGATCGCCTCGACTCACGAATTCGGAACGGCTTCCCTCCTTGCGGTGCGCAATACATTTAAAAATCCTATTTACATCGGGCTTTATACGATTTTTGTCCTCGCCGCCTGTTTTCATGCCTGCAATGGATTTTGGACATTCCTGATCACTTGGGGATGGGTATTGAAAATGGCCGCGCAGAAGGCATGGGTTATTGTTTCCATCGTATTTATGGCCATTATGCTTTTCCTCGGGCTGGCCGCTGTGTGGGGAACCTACTGGTTAAACTTAAGGTCATAATTAAATGGGCAAAATGGGAAAAGAAGTCGTCGTGGTCGGTGGAGGGCTTGCCGGGCTTGCCGCAGCGATGAAATTAGCTGAAAATGGATGCCACGTCAAAATCGTCTCGGTGACAAAAGTCAAAAGGTCCCACTCCGTTTGCGCGCAGGGCGGCATCAATGCCGCGATGAATTTAAAGAACGAAGACGATTCACCGCTCATCCATGCTTACGATACGATCAAGGGGGGAGATTTTCTTGCTGACCAGCCCCCTGTCGTCGAAATGTGTCTCGCCGCTCCCGGCATCATCCGGATGCTGGACCGGTTCGGTTGCACTTTCAACCGCACACCTGAAGGGGATCTCGACTTCCGCCGTTTCGGCGGAACGCTTTACCATCGCACAGCTTTTTGCGGCGCATCGACGGGACAGCAGCTCCTTTATTCTTTGGACGAGCAGGTGCGGCGCTATGAAGCGAACGGGCGAGTCGAAAAATTTGAAAACCATGAATTCATGCGCCTTGTCATGGATGAAGAAGGGTGCGCACGCGGCATTGTCATCATGGACCTTTCGAGTCTAAAACTCGACGTTTTGAAAGCCGATGCAGTCGTGTTTGGAACAGGCGGTCCCGGGCTTATTTTTAAAAAATCGACCAATTCGACCTTTTGTACAGGGGCTGCCAACGGACGGCTCTACATGCAAGGGATGCAATATGCAAATGGCGAATTCATTCAGATCCACCCGACTGCGATTCCAGGGGAAGACAAATTGCGTTTGATTTCCGAATCTTCCCGTGGAGAAGGGGGAAGGATGTGGGTTTATGGCGATTCTTCGAAATCGATCACCACTCCTGAGGGAAAAACAATCCCTTGCGGCGCAACAGGAAAGCCCTGGTATTTCCTTGAGGAGATGTATCCCGCTTTTGGAAATCTTGTGCCGCGCGACATCGGCGCCCGGGAAGTTTTGCGCATCTGCGAGCTTGGGCTTGGCGTGGAAGGGGGGATGCAAGTTTATCTCGATGTTTCCCATCTTTCGCGGCAGATTCAACATAAGATCGAGTCGGTCCTCGATATCTATCGAAAATTTACAGGTGAGGACCCTCACAAAGTCCCGATGAAAATTTTCCCCGCTGTCCACTATTCGATGGGAGGGGCGTGGGTCGATTGGCCGGCAGTGGATGACGAAGACCGGATGCAACGATTCCGGCAAATGACAAACATTCCCGGCTGTTTCAATGTTGGGGAATCCGAATTTCAATACCACGGCGCAAACAGGCTCGGCGCTAATTCCTTGCTTTCCTGCATCTTCGGCGGCCTTGTCGCAGGGATGGAAGTTCCCCGTTATTTAGAAACGCTCAAATCCAGCTATGGGAATCTGCCTTCCCGTATTTTCTCCAATGCATTGGGTCAAGAAGAAGCGTTGATGCGCGATTTGATGTCGAGAAACGGCAAAGAAAACGTTCACAAGCTGCATGACGAGCTGGCCGATGTAATGGTCAAAAATGTCACTGTTAAAAGAAACAATGCCGATTTGAGAAACACACTGGATGTGATCAAAGCGATCCGGGAACGTTATAAAAACATCAGCCTCGACGATCGAGGGTTGCGCGTCAACCAAACTTATACGTTTGCCAATCAATTTAGTCCCATGCTCGAACTTGCGCTCGTTATGACTAAGGGAGCTTTGCTCCGCGATGAATTCCGCGGATCGCACTACAAGCCTGAGTTCCCGCAACGCGATGACAAGAACTGGCTAAAAACAACGATTGCCGCATATGATCCGAATGAGGACGAGCCTGTGATCAGCTACGCGCCAATCGACTTGCGTTATTTAAAGCCGACGGCGCGCGATTACAGCAAGGCAAAGAAAGTGATCCCCCATTTTGAAAATTTGCCTTCCAATATCAAATTACCGGTGTGAGAAGTGAATAAAACCTTCATCCTTAAAGTCTACCGCGGAGTGCCCGGAAACCAGTACTGGGAAGAATTTGAACTTGAGCTGAAGCCTTATTTTAATATCACCGCAGCGTTGATGGAGGTTCAAAAAAATCCCATCAACCGTAAAAAAGAAAAAGTGACCCCGGTCGCCTGGGAGCAAGGCTGCCTCGAAGAGGTCTGCGGGTCGTGTTCAATGCTGATCAATGGGCGGCCTCGCCAAAGCTGTACAGCTTTGATCCACCAACTGCTCGAATCGACGGGAAGCAACACCGTAACGATCGCCCCGATGACGAAATTTCCCTTACTCAAGGATCTCGTTGTCAATCGCGATATCATGTTTGAAAATTTGAAACGGGTGAAAGCCTGGGTTGAGGTGGATGATGCCCTCGACCGGGGATTCGGCCCCAAGATCAGCCCGAAAGTCCAGGAGGCGATGTATGTCCTTTCAACATGCATGACCTGTGCCTGCTGTACCGAAGCTTGCCCGCAGATCAATTCCCATTCCAAATTCAT
>CAJCIW010000228.1 GCA_903970455.1 Verrucomicrobiota bacterium
ATTTCGGCCAGCCCTTGCGGAAAATTTCTCTGACCCACGATCGAAAATATCTTTTGGAATTCCCGAATAACAAAACAGTCACAGCGGATTATCTTGTCCTTGCCATCCCCTGTTCCACTCTGCGGGATGTTCAGATAGAAAAGGGAATTATCCCTGCTGATCAATGGAAAGCCATTAAAGCATTGCAGTACGGTACAAATGGACACATTTTGCTGGGTGTGAAATTGGGCAATGACAGCTCCGAATATTCCGTCACCGAAGATGCGCTCGTGTGGTTCAATAGCGACCGGAAAATTTTGACGCTCGCCTATGGAGGCAAGCCGGGAGTTTTTGATTCCCACTCTTCAGAAGGTGTCAATAAACGTATCCACGAAGAGATGGCGGCGCTGAAACTTCTTTTCCCGTCTATTACCTATTCTGGGAGGAAACGGGCCGTCAGTTGGGCGATGGAAGAATTTTCAAAGGGGAGCAACAGCAGCTGGGGCCCGGATCAGTTTGATCTCTACAATGAAAAAATGGAGATGATGGGGGAGACGGTCCGGAAGGTCTTCCGTCCCGTTCAAAACCGCCTCTTTTTTGCTGGCGAACATGCGGCCATCAATCATCCTGCGACGATGGAAGGGGCTGTAGAGTCGGGTGAATCGACAGCGCGGATGGTCGCCCAGATTGTCTCCCCTCCCGCAAAAGAAAAAGAAACTACAGGCCCAGGCTCTTGATTATTATTCAGAAACTGTTAATATGAATGAATATTATGTTTTTTATAGGAGCAACAATTATGAATCCGCAAGAACCGTTACACCCCTCCTCCTCTCCAACTTCTTTCAATAAGCCTCTCAAAGTTGCTTTCAAGCGAAAGTAAACTTCTTTTTTTGTAATTATTTTTTTTAATTTCTAGCTTTTTCGTGGAGAAGTATGTTTGATTCTATTTTTGATTGTTTGTCTCGCATCGATGCGTTTTTTTGGAGCTATCTCGGTTTTTCCTGCATTGCTCTTTTAGGTTGTTATTTCACAATTAAATCCAATTTTTTTCAAATCCGCGCTTTGCCGGCGGCCCTACGGACATTTTGGGGCTTTATGAAAAACAACGCTTCGTTGGGGACAGGGACCCACCCGCTTAAAGTCTTTTTTTCTTCGGTCGGGGGGATGATCGGGGTAGGCAATATTGCCGGTATTGTCACAGCTTTGCAAATCGGCGGCCCGGGAGCCCTATTTTGGGTGTGGATAGCGGCTTTTTTGGGATCGTTGATCAAATACTCCGAGGTATTTTTAGGGCTGAAATACCGCGTGGCGAACCAGAAAGGGGGATACGACGGAGGGTCGATCCATTTATTGCGCCGGGCTTTTCAAAAAAAATGGGTTGGCACGGCGGCTTGCGTACTCATGTGCATCTATGCTGCTGAAGTGTATCAATTCTCCGTCTTGTCGCATTGCATTGCGACAAATTGGGAAATTGAACATTACATCGTCGTCTTAGCTTTGCTCATTTTAATTCTTTACACTGTACTCGGAGGAATTAAAAGGGTCGGCAAAATTTGTTCCTGGCTGATGCCTTTTTTCACAGCGATTTATCTTTTGATGGGCTTTTACGTAATCGGCCATCATCTTCCGGAGCTTCCTGCGTTATTCGGAGAAGTGTTGTCTTCTGCTTTTACAGGAAGCGCCGGACTCGGAGGTTTTCTCGGGAGCACGATGATACTCGCCATGCAGCAGGGCATTTCCCGTTCTGTCTATTCATCGGATATTGGAATCGGGTACGATTCGATCATTCAAAGCGAAACGAGCGCGGTGCAGATTGCCCAGCAGGCTCGCTTGTCGATGCTAGGCGTCTTTATCGATAATTTGGTCTGCACTTGCACGCTGTTGATCGCATTGACTTCAGGATTTTGGAATGCAAGCCCGATGATCGAATCGGCGATGGTGATTCAAAAAGCCCTCGCTGTACATTTCCCTTGGCAGTCTGTTTTCATGCCGATCTTTATCTTCGTCCTTGTGTACACCACAATGATCTCCTATTTGTTTGCAGGGTTCAAATGCGCCCGCTTTCTGCATCCGCGCTATGGAGAGAAAGTGTACCTTTGCTTTGCGGCCACATTCTTGTTCTTTTTTTCTTTCTTCGACCCGTCGAAGGCGCTCCTCGCGATGTCGCTTGCCGGATGCTCCCTTGTCTGCCTCAATCTGACAGGAATCTTCCGCTTGCGCCGCGAAATCTCGTTCGAATTGGAAGAAGAAACCCCCTTGCTGCCCGAGGCTCAAGAGGTGTGAAATTCCTTGTTTCCCCTATCACCACTTTGCTACAGGCGGCATCGAGCAAAGGATCGCTTCCGGATTTCCACCTGAAAGAAAACCGAATTTAGTTCCCCGGTCATAAAGGAGGTTGAATTCCACATAATGCGCCCGCGTCTCCAGTTGTTTCTCCTTTTGTTCAGGAGTGAAAGGGGTAAGGATGCGGCGATCATAAATCGGGAGGATCGTCTCTAAAAACGTATCTCCGACCCGCTTCCATAAAGCAAAGTCCCTTTCAAAATTTCCCGTGTGGTAGTGATCGAAAAAAATCCCGCCGACGCCCCGCTCTTTTTGCCGATGATGAATATAAAAGTACTCCTTCGCATTCTGCGAGAATGCGGGGTAGATCTCTTCTCCGAAGGGATCGAGTGCATTTTTTGCGGTTTGATGAAAGTGCAAAGTGTCCTCTTCATAGGGAAAGCCCATAGGCGTTAAATCATAGCCTCCGCCAAACCAGCTCTTTTCTTCGGTCTCGATGTAGCGGATATTGAAGTGGACTGTTGGTGCATGAGGATTGAACATGTGCGTGATGAGACTGACCCCCGTGGCAAAAAATGCACCTCCCGCATCAGCCATCGGAAATTGATCGCCGCCGACGCCCGACCAGTTGACGGCGGCCTTTTCGAATAGGTTCCCGCGCAGCACCGCCATTTCTCCGCCCCCTTCCCCTTTTTTATAATCCCATTTTTTACGCTCAAAGTGGTTAGATGGTTCATAATTTTCAAATGCTGCGATGATTTTTTCCCGCAATTCTTTCAGATACATCACAATCTCACCTTTCAATTTATTCCTTTGAACCATAAACTCTTCCTCTAGGGGTTAATAACCTGAGCCTTGAGTTGATTTTATAGTAGATTGCGGTAGATTTCGAGGTGATTTTTGCAAATTTTGGCGCGTTCAATAGCTGTAGGCACCTATGGACGCGCCAACATTTGCAAAAAGCGCCCGAAAGATGCGGCAATCTACTATAAAATGAACCCAAAACTCAGGTCATTATGAAATTGACGATTGCTGAAAGGATGCATCCGTTTTCTCATCTGAATGGGACAAAGTTCCTCTTGCCGCAGACTTCCCTTTGCATCCAAGTTTTCCCCACTCGTTTAGAATTTATCGATTTGGAGGGGGATGCTTTTTTTCTGACGTTGGATTTCGCTGGGCCGATCCATGACTTCACTGCTGAACTGGATCTTGAACAAGGAGTCTTGCGCGTCTTTGGGATGACTCAAAAGGGACACATGCGCTACTGCCTTTTTGCAAGAAAAGATGGGATCCAACTGAAGCTCGAGAAAGCGCCGGAAGAGAAAGTTGTTTGCCACTTGTCGACTGCAACAGCTCCGTTTTATTTGACAAAAGGGGAAAGTTTATTGATTCCGATGTTGCTTCGCGAGGCGGGTATGGAGAAATTTACCGAGCGTTTGTCGCTAGGTGGGAATAAAGCGCAGAACTGGGATCTTGTCCGGAGGCGCTGCGATTTTACGGAAATTTTTCCGATATGGCTTGCTTTAAGCCATTGGATTCCTGCTAAAACGGTGGAAACAACGGAAGGCAATTATTCACTTTTGGAAATGTGTCGGAAAAATATCGAGGAGAAAAATAAAGAAAAGATCGTGGAAGGTTTCCACCATTTATTTCTCGCAGCTTTCGAAGGGGTTTTGGTCCCCAGATCAGTAGATACCGAGCACCAGGGCATTTTAAACAAGGAAGTAAATCGGGGCATTCCCGCGCTGCCTCTTCTCACAAAAGGGGCAAGCCTCATCCGCTCGTTGTTTGTCGGCGACACTTCAAAAAAAGTCGCCATTCTTCCTTGTCTTCCGCCTCAGTTTCATTCGGGACGTATGGTTGGCGTCCAGGTTGAAAACGCAGTATTGGACTTTGAATGGTCGAAAAAAAGTCTGCGTTGTTTGCAGATCGTTTCCTCGAGCGATGCCGAAATCTGTTTGATCCTTCCGAAAGGGATCCGGTCTTGCCGGTTAAAATTGGGCCGTAAAGAGAGCAAAAAGACTGCCATCGGGACAGATGGTAGCCTGATTTTATCTTTAGCTCCTGCTAAACCAGTGTGTTTGGACCGGTTTGAGAGATAACTTTCAAACCGTGCAGGTCGAGGTGTATCGTTCCACATCCTCCATGTCGATTTAGCCGCGTTGACCACGATCTTGCGAGATCGATGCTTATAACTGTTTGCGAATTGCTTCAATATCAAATCGATGAACGGTCGGATGCATTCCTGCTTCCATGTGATTTGTGTTGTTGACCACCCATTCAAACTCCTCACGATTTATCGTGAAATCGGAGACATCTTTACCTGACGCTTCAGTAATTTCAACTTCTTGTTGGCGCGTCTGCTCTTTCGAATGTTTAATCATGTCCTCGGTAAAAATCAAGGATGGCGTAATCGGTTTCGCATTAAATTCATTAATCAAAACATCGCTCATCTCGTTCTCTGTTTTTCCTTCTGCTGGTAGTCCAAAGGCAATATATTTTTTATCCTTTTCTGAAAATTCGCTAATGCAAACAGTATTAAACCCCGTGGCCTCTCCGTTAGGGTGTTTAATCTTATATAGAGGAATATTTGAAAAGTGCACGGTATCACCAAGATGAGGGGAAATCGCGTTAACATCAAACGCCTCTTCTTTCACCAGACCAAGAGAGGTGAGGGGAGTCTTTGTGATATCGCGATGTAATTTCAACGGGGAAGCCCCTTTGCCCGAAAAGACAGCATTAAACCGATTTGCTCCGAACACTTCCCTCAACGTCTCAAACCTAGCTAACACAATAGCGGTTCCACAGTCGATGAATGAAAATTGGCCAGTTTTTACGTTGGCAAGAGCCTCAGTAGGGGGTAGATTCTTTTGGATTTGATAAGAGAGCGGGGTGAATTTTGTCGGAGCTGAAGAATTCGGCTCTTGCTCAAATCCTTTAGGTGCTAAACCATGATAGAATGCATGCTTTTTGACCAAGTAGTCGAGTCGACTTGTTTGCCTATGCTTCTGT
>CAJCIW010000229.1 GCA_903970455.1 Verrucomicrobiota bacterium
GGAATTGATGATGATCGTCTCTTCTCCCAATTTGCGCAACGTGCGGCACGTATTGACGGCGCACCAATCGAATTCGACCGACGAGCCGATGCAATAGGGTCCCGAACCGAGGACGATTGCCGGCGGGCAAGCGGACGGCTCTACGTCGTGGGTTTTGCCATGGTAGGTCAGGTAGAGGTAATTTGTTTTAGCGTCGAATTCCCCTGCTAAAGTGTCGATTTGTTTGATGCAAGGGAGAACTCCGTATTTGATGCGAAGATTCCGCACCTTTTCTGGTTGGAGGTGTTTGATTTTACCAATCGCTTTGTCTGAAAAACCTAATTTTTTTGTCTCTTTTAAGGTCGCTGCATCGAGCGGGGTGTTTTTTAATTTTTTCTCCCATTTGGCGATCTTTTCAAGATGATGCAAAAACCAGCGGTCGATCTGGCTCCGGCGGTGAGCTTCTTGTACAGAACCCCCTTTTTTGAAAAATTGGTAAAGGGCGAACAAGCGGCGGTCTGTCGCATGAGAGATTTCTTTTTTCACATCGTCGATGGGATGAGGATAGTCAGTTAGCCCCGAGGCGCCGAGGTTGAGCATACGCGCGGCTTTTTGAATCGCCTCGGGAAACGATCTCCCGATGGCCATGACCTCTCCGACGCTTTTCATTTCCGTGCCGATCCGTCTGTCGGCGGAGCGGAACTTATGAATGTCCCAGCGGGGGATTTTGATCACGACATAATCGAGAGCAGGCTCGAAAAAGGCGACTGTTTTTTTAGTGACGGCATTTTTGATTTCTGCGAGGGAAAACCCCAAAGCGAGCTTCGCTGCGACAAAAGCCAGGGGATAGCCGGTGGCTTTCGAGGCCAGAGCGGAAGAGCGGGAAAGGCGCGCATTCATTTCGATGACGCGGTAATCCCCATTTTTGGGATTTAAAGCATATTGAATATTGCATTCCCCGACGATTTGAAAATGGCGGGCAGCCTGCAGGGCGATCTCTCTGAGTCCATGGTATTCCGCATTTGTCAGGGTTTGAGAAGGGGCGATGACGATGCTCTCTCCTGTATGAATGCCCATTGGATCGAGATTTTCCATGTTGCAGACAGTCACTGCATTGTCAAAGGCATCACGGACGATTTCGTATTCGAGCTCCTTCCATCCCAATAAATACTCTTCGATCAAAATTTGGGGAGCCCCGCTTAAAGCTTCACCCGCCCGCTGCTGCATCTCTTCGGCATTTTTAACTTTTCCCGAACCGAGCCCGCCCAAAGAAAATCCGGAACGCATCATGACCGGGTAGCCAATTTTTTTCGCAGCGGCGAGGGCTTCTTTGACCGTCGACACCGCGAGGCTCTTCGGGGATTTTATGCCGATAGAAGCGAGGCTTTTTTTGAAAAGGTCGCGGTCTTCCGTGAGACGTATTGCGGAAATCGGCGTCCCAAGGACAGCAACGTTGTACTTTTTTAAAATGCCGGCCTCATCGAGCTTTAAGCCAAGGTTCAGCGCTGTTTGACCGCCGAATCCGAGCAGAATCCCATCAGGCCTTTCTTTTTCAATGATCTTGGAGACGATCTCGACATTGAGAGGGCACAGGTAGACCTCGTCCGCATTGGCCGCATCCGTCTGAACGGTAGCGATGTTGGGGTTGATCAGGACCGTGCGGATTTTCTCTTCTTTGATCGCTTTGATCGCCTGAGTGCCGGAATAGTCGAATTCGCCCGCTTGCCCAATCCGAAGCCCTCCGGAACCGAGAATGAGAATTTTTTGTCCTTGGAATTTTTTCTTCATAATGATTTATAGAACTTCTCAAAAAGCCACAGGTTGTCGACGGGGCCGGGGGAAGCCTCGGGATGGAACTGCACAGCAAAAAAGGGGTGTGTCTTATGGGCGATTCCTTCTACGGAGGAATCGTTGAGATTGCGGTAGGTCACTTCCCATCCTTTCGGCAATGTTTTTTCATCAATGGCATACCCATGATTTTGCGAGGTGAGAAAACAGCGGCCGTTTTCGAGATATTCGCAAGGTTGATTCTGCCCCCGGTGGCCATAAGGCAATTTAAACGTCTTTGCTCCAATAGCAAGAGCGAGCAGCTGAGCGCCCAGGCAAATGCCGAAAACAGGTTTTTTTCTTTTGAGGGCCTTCTGCAGAATCGCCACAGTTTCTTTGCAGACGATCGGATCCCCTGGACCGTTTGAAATAAAAATTCCATCGAATTCCTCTTCGGAATAATCGTAATCGAAGGGTACCCGCTTAATCTTTAAAGGAAATTCTAAAAGGGAGCGAATGATATTTTCTTTCATGCCACAATCGACGGCGATAATCACCTTTTTCCCTTTACCATACTCTCGGACCGTTTTCGTGCAAACACTCGAGACGAGATGGGTTTGATTGGGGTCGGGGAAACTATGCGGGTTTTTCTCTCCCACGACGATCGCCCCGAGAGCGACGCCCTGAGTGCGCAGCGATTTTGTTAAAGCGCGGGTATCCACTTGGCAAATGTAAGGCACGCCTTGACTTTTTAGCCACTCGTCCAAAGAACTTACCGCTTGATGATGGTCGTAGAAAGGGCTGATCTCGCTCATGACGACGCCGCGCAGGTGGGCCTTCTCCGACTCCCAAAGTGGCTGCTGGGGAACGCCGTAGTTGCCGATTAAAGGGAAAGTGAATGTGAGAATTTGCCCGGCATAGGAAGGGTCGGTGAGAGATTCGACGTAACCGGTCATCCCTGTCGTAAAAACGACTTCCCCGAATGCATCCTCTTTGCACCATTCAGGAGATGTTCCCTCATAGATTTCACCGTTTTGGAGGACAAGCCTGGCAGGAATCAATTTATCCACGGACAACATCAGTCATTTTTACAATATTAAAAAAAAAGGCTCGAAAAAACAAGAGGAATAGTTGGAGAGGAGATGTAAAAAAAATTTAAGGTTTAACCTTATGGCCGGTGTAGTTGCTTAAACCGTCGTAGCCTGCATATTTATACAGCTCGTGAAGAGTGGGGAAATTAAAGACTTGGCCGATGAGGTCGTTGAGGTTTTTCTTCTCTTCGACCAGCATGACGCCGTAATGGATAAGCTCCGTCGCGAGATGGCCGATCACATGCACGCCGAGAATCCGGAGCTCGTCGCGGGAGAAAATCAGCTTCAAAAAGCCTGATTTCGCGCCGATAATTTTGCCTCGGGGCATGTCGCTATAGCGAGCTTTCCCGATGCAATAATTTAAATTGCGATTGATCGCCTCCTCTTCGGTAATCCCGACCATAGAAACCTCTGGGACGGTATAAATTCCATAGGGGAAATGGGAAGGTAGGTGTTCGAGGTCCTGGGTTTGGAAAATGTGCGCGACGGCGACCCGCCCCTGGTCCATGCTCGTGCTCGCAAGGGCAGGAAATCCGATCACATCCCCAACCGCATAGATATGAGGAATATTTGTCCTGTATTGCGCATCGACGAAGACTTGCTCTCTTGTGCCGAGATCGATGCCGACTTTGTCGCAGCACAGCTCTTTCGTATTCCCGCTTCTTCCCGCAGCGAACAAAAACATGTCGACCGAGAGCATTTCTCCGCTTTTCAAGCGGACGGAGATCATCTCTTTTTCAGAAGGCGCAGGTTGGATCTCTTTGATGGTTTTATTAAAGAGGATTTCCACATTGGCCGCCTGCATTTGATTGACGAGGTCCGTGGAAACCTCGTGGTCGATGAAAGGAAGGATATGTTCCTTGTCATTGACAAGATAGACTTTAGTTCCGATCGTCGCGAAAATTGTCGCATATTCACAG
>CAJCIW010000230.1 GCA_903970455.1 Verrucomicrobiota bacterium
GATCCATTTGAACCCGAAAGATTTTGCCGTATGGCAAGCCTGGGGAAGCCTTCTTTCCACTCTGGGGATGAATTCCGGCGAGCACCATTATTTTCAAGAAGCGAAAGAGAAATTGAACACCGCCGTTTCCCTTTCAGAAAATCAATCCCGCCCCACGCTTTCAGAACTGTACTGGGACCTGGCCATTGTTTTAACCCATCTCGCCGAACACTCGGAAGAGGCCTTGGATTGGCATCAGGCCATCGAAACTTTTCAGTTGGCCCATTCATTCGATGAAAAAATCCACGCTGACTTTTGGAAGAATTACGGCGAGGCCTGTTTGAAATTTGCCTCTCAGATCAACGATCCCCGGTTTTTAATGAAGGCTATCCATTGCTTTAAGACGGCGATCGCCGCAGATTCCAATGACTGGGAAACCTGGTCTCTGCTCGCGGATGCTTTGCAAAAGCAATATGGGCATACCCATGACGAAGATCATTTTTCTCAATGCTCCGAGGCTTACAGCATTGCTGCGCAAATCCAGCCTCAAGATGCGGCAAATTGGCTCAATTGGGCCCGGTTTCTTTGCGATTCCGCAAAAAGAGTCGCCGACGTGAGAAGACTTCGCCACTGCATTGAAAAATGCCATCGCGCCTTTGCTTTGAATCCCAATGAGGCGTTGATCCTGGCCATTTGGGGAGAAGCCCTCGCCCTTCTAGGTAATTACACCGACCGCTTAGATTTGATCTACGAAGGACAGAATAAGATTTCACAGGCCGTTGAGATGGAAAGCGAGGACCCCGAGATCTGGTACAGTTATGGCATTTGCATGCAGGCCTTCGGCCATTATTTCGATGATTTGGATTATTATTATCAGGCGATAGAAAAGTTTCAATCCGGCCTTTCCATCGATCGAACACGCCACCGCCATTGGCATGCGATCGGCTGGACCTACTCTCTTCTCGGAGATAATGAAAACGACCCCGAAACGCTCAAACTCTCTTTCCGTTTTTTCCAAAAAGCGCTCGACCTGCACACTTCGACCTATTATCTGTTCGATTATGCCACTGCTCTCTCAAAGCTGGGAGAATCCACCCACGAGCAGCAATGGCTGGAGAAGGCATTGAACCAATTCGAGCGCCTGCTCAGCCTGCAAAAAAATGCCCCCTACCTTCATCCCGATTGGCTTTTCCAATACGCCAGCACACTCGATGCTCTCGGAGACTTTTACGAAGAGGAGTTTTATTATCTCCGCGCGATTGAAACTTTTACCCATGTCCTGATGATCGAACCCGATTTTTATCATGTGCATCACCACTTGGGACTCGCGTTGTCGCATCTTGGCGAACTGAACGGAGAGGTCGACCATTTTCACCGCGCAGCCCACCATTATCGATTGAGTTTGAAAAATGAGGAAGAGAACGATGCCGTCCTCCTCGATTGGGCAACGGCCTTGATCCATATTGCCAGCCGCAGCCATGACTCTTCCGAGGCGGATCAGATCTACCGGGATGCGGAGCACAAACTACAATCCGCACTCCGCCTCGGCAATCAGCAAGCCTATTACCAGCTTGCCTGCCTGAATTCTATCATGGGGGAATGTGAAAAAGGGATGCTCTGTCTACAGAAAGCCCGCGCAAACGATGCCCTGCCGCCCGTCGACGAGCTGCTCCAAGACGATTGGCTGGACAATCTCCGTTCCACGGGCGAATTCCAGGCATTCCTCTCCGAGCTCGAGCATCGCCGCAACTTCCAGGAAGAGCGTTAACTCGACTTATCCATTTTGTGGGGCCCTTCACGGCAGTTAGACTTATGGTTGAACTCAGGGATTATTTTAAAACAGAAAGGGATTTTTAAACTCCTTCCTGTCTAAGATATACCCAAGTTGATTCAAAAGTCGGCCAGCAGGCGGGTTCAAAGCGCCGCAAATCGATTCCGGCGAAGAGGGTAGTATTCACTGTGATACAACCCTCTTCGCCGGAATCGATTTGCGGCAGCTTTCAATCCCGTCTCCTGACCTACTTTTGAGTCAACTTGGGTATAAACTCTCCCGAAGAACAAATATTTCCAGGATCGGTATTAAAACTGACCCTGTATCTTTTGTTCAACTCGAGAGAGATCTTCTGCTGCCAGACTCATTTCTTTAATGTCGCCGTTTTTGAAGTGTTCTCTCAATTGGCTGGTCATTTTCTCTCCATGAGCAAGTCCAGCACGCACAACAAAAATTGTATTGGGATCCTGATTAGGTTTTTTAAGGATTTTTTCAATAGTTTTGATGACCTTAGTGACTTGAAATTGTGTGCGGAAGGTCAGATTCAATTCGTTTAGAAGATCACCAACAGATTGTCCATCCCCATAGAGCTGATTGATCATAGACAATGGGAGCTCCTTTGATTTGTCGGCTTCAGAGGATAATTTTGAATTCACCTGTTTGATTTTTATAAAAGCGAGTGCTTCAGAAATTCGAGCAAAAATTGTATAATCGAACCCATTCTCATTCCCTTTCTGACCGGTCATCGCTTCCGTCGCTACACTCAGATGTCCTTCAAAAAAATCTTCCCTTTTGTGAAAAGGGAGGCTGGAGAGGTTTTGATCTAGTACCTGAAATAATCCTACAACATTTGCGATTGTCTTATGTTGCCGAGGGGTGATATTTTCAGGAGACAACATCCTCCACGGCTTATTAACATCTAGTCCGTAATTTTGAGGAGAATATTTGGAATAATGCCCCTCGGTAAACAGTTTTTTCAAATAGGGATCGTTGTAAATCGTGCTAAGAATGATTTTCAAAGCCAGAGGGTTCATTCCCGCGTAGATATGCGCAATCAGTAAAGTACATGAGTTTGCAGTGGAGATATTTTTATCTTTACTAAGAAGCTCCAGCGAATATTGATTTAATGACTCATCTTCTAAGCAACGGTTTTCAGCAAAAAAAACAATTTTTTTCTCAGGGTCCAGATGAGAGAGTTTTTGAGTGATAGCCCTTTCGTTTGGGTCCAGATGATTCTTATCATAAATCAGGGCAATTCGTGGCCCTTTAGAAATTGGTGCTGCCATAATTA
>CAJCIW010000231.1 GCA_903970455.1 Verrucomicrobiota bacterium
TATTTTTGAGCACATTGAGCATAAAGGCTACCAATGCCTTATTATTGATCGAAATTTCGCCAAGCGAGGGCGCCCACCCCGCCGTGACTGTCGCAACCCGGTCTGAATTAGCGGCAATCTCGGTGAATTTTTCTAAAATGACATTGGTAAGCTCTTCTGCCGCTTTTCTCGAATACTGGATCACAATTTTATAATCCCGGGAATAGGTAAACGACAGGACGCATAGGAAGGAAACAGAAATCAGAGAGAGAAACAACGTAAGAATCGTCACTTTGAAAGTGTGCGTGCGATTCTTCAGTTGAAGAAAAATACGTTTCATAGTTTGTTTATGTTGAGTTCTAAACCTTATGTAAACAACAATGAGTATTTTTTACAGAAAAAACTTACAAGATGAAGATTACTCTTTTAACTGTGCTTATCTCAACTTTTCTAACGACAATCCGACTCTTTTCCGATTCGGAAGTGCTTCTTCCCGTGGAATTTTACCAAATTCCCTTTGCTGATCAGGAAAAAATTGTCCTCGGAGTAAAAGAAGTGGCGATCAGACAGGTAGATGCGCCCTATAACGCCGCTCTGACCAAAAATGAGAAGGGGGAATACCTCTTATTTTTTCGTTACGACATCAAAGAAAAAGGATCCTTTAATCACAATTATATCGCTGTTGTTGAATTGGACGAAAAATTAGAACAAAAATCAAACTTCAAACCTATCGATATTCGAAGTGAATTCGGCAATGATCCCCGAGTCATAAAAAACCATTCCCAGTTCTTCCTCGTCTACAACGATACATTCTCTTCAAATCCCAAAGACAGGATCATGAAAATTGCCGAGATCGATCTATCCGATTATCAATTGAAATACATCACGGGTCTTGATCGGCGCCTCAAACCAACAGAGAAAAATTGGGTTCCTTTTCATTTCTGTGGAGGAGCTTCTGATGAGGTGTGCTTCATTTATTCGATCCAACCCTACGATGTTTTAAAATTGGAAAACACTCGAGAAAATAACCTAAAAAAACTGATGGAAATTTCCCGAATCGACCCCTTTCCCTGGTCGTGGGGACCCCCTCGGGGGGGCACTCCTGCTGAACTTGTCAACGGGGAGTACTTGACATTCTTCCATAGTTCATTCAAGGATTGGTATGGAAGGCGCTGGTATGCTATGGGAGCATTCACCTTTGAGGCAAAACCCCCTTTTAAAATAACTGCGGTTTCTCCTCATCCTATCCTTTTTGATGGAATCTATACTTCGCCCCATTTAAACGGCGCATCCAACAAGCTGCGCTGCATCTTTCCTAGCGGTCTTCTTATCACCGAAGATGGGAAGCTCCTCGTTTCTTGTGGGGAGAACGATTCGTCCGTGAAAATTATTACTTTCGACCAAGATGCACTTCTCAACAGCCTTATCCCCCTCAACGAGTTGAATTAATTCATTGAAATCCCCTATCCTTCTTTTCTTTTTTAGGAGGGGGTTATGGGAACAGTAGCAATTATTGGAAGTGGACCTGCAGGCATTGTGGCCGCTAAAACAGCGGTCGAGTATGGACTTATACCGACCATTCTTGAAAAAAGCTCTCAACCCGGCGGAATTTGGCAGCCGACTAAAGGCTCAACATGGGAAAGAATGCGTACAAATATCTCTCATTATACCTGCATGTTCTCCGATTTTGCCTGGAAAGGGTCCGTCCAAGACTTCCCCAATCAGCGAGAAGTGTTTGAGTATCTTGGCGAATACATGAAAACCTTCAAGCTCGAGCAATATTTAAATCTCAACTCGAACGTCGAAACAGTCCTTAAGGTGGGAAATCGATGGCTGGTCGAATGGAGAAAAGATGATTTACACAAACGAAGTCAATGCTTTAGTTATGTGATCGTCGCTACGGGAATCTTCTCAAAAGCGGCGATGCCCTTCTCTATAGGAATTGAAAATTTCAAAGAGCGTGTCACCCACGCAAAAGACTACAAAACCGCTGAAACTTTTGGGGGCAAGGAAGTGGTGGTCATCGGAAGCGCTTTCAGCGGATGTGAGATCGCTGCAGAACTGACCTCAACCGCAAAACGGATCGTTCATGCGACATCACGGAAGTCGATGTATATTTTGCCTAGGCACCTTCCGGCTAAAGATTCTACACGCAAGGTTCCGGCCGACCTCGTTTTTTATAGCCTTGCCGCCCATTTGCGCTCCAAAGACACACCGCCCGAAGAGGTTAACCAACGGAAGCACAATTGGCTGCGCAGCGTTAGCCAGCAAGAGAAACTTCCCCCAGAATTACAAGTGACGACCGAGATGAAAAATCCTCCCTACGTCGTCATCTCCGACTCTTACGTGCAGAGAGTGGATGAAAAACGGATCGAAATCAAGCATACCCGCATAGAATATATCATGGATGAGGAGACCGTCCTTTTTACCGACGGGACCCAAATCAGAGCCGATGAGATCATTTGCTGCACCGGCTACAAAACAGAGCTCCCCTTTCTGGATCCGGAAACCTTAGACGATATCGAATTTGTCCCGGATGATCCATTCCAACCTATGCTGCTCCATAAAACGGTATTTGCGAGAAATAACCGAGGTCTTGCCTTTGTCGGGCTGTATCGAGGACCTTTCTTCGGGGTGATGGAACTGCAAGCGAGATATGCTTGCTCTGCCTTTAGCGGCAAGATCCCTCTGCCTACCCAAGAAGAGATTGAATCGGGAATCAAAGAGGAGCAGAAGATACGAAACATGAAACCGAGGCCGCAATTTCCTCATGGGGACTATGTGGGACTATGCGAAGATTTGGCTAAGCAGATCGGCGCAGCGCCCGATCTCGAAGCCCTGAGAACAAGCAATCCTCCCCTGCACAAACAATTGCTCGAAGGTCCCTTCACCGTAGCTTCCTATCGGCTTTCAGGATTCGGCAGCAAACCGGATCTCGCTCTCCGAATGATCGAGCAGATCAATCGCGCAGCAACAGGAACAGCTCAATGATTCCCGGTTCGGATCGATAGAGAAGCAAAATCACAAGGCAATTTTATAACTTTGTCATAATACATAAAGAATATAAAATGTGGGGGGATCCTTTTTACCAGGTGCGATCATGGACTTCAAAGACAAAATAAGAACAAAGGCACCTCTCCACGGCCTCATTATGACCATGAGCCTGCCGAGCGTCAGCGAGATGCTCTCGGCATGCGGGTTCGACTGGCTTTGGATCGATATGGAGCATGCCCCTCTCAGTTTAAGAGAAGTCCAGGAATTGGCTCAGGCAAAAACCGATGGCTGCGCCGCCCTTGTGCGCGTTCCTGCCAATAGCGAAGAATGGATCAAGCGGGTTCTCGATCTCGGCGTGGAAGGGATCATCGTTCCTCATGTGAATACTGTCCACCAGGCTCGATCTGCCGTGAGCGCCTCCTATTATCCTCCAGATGGCCATCGCAGCCTCGGCATGGCCAGAGCAAGCCAATACGGCATGGACGCGACCTATAAGTTCAAAGCCAATGGGACCAGGCTTCTGTTCGTGCAAATCGAACACAAGGAAGGCGTACAAAATATCGAAGAGATCGTGCAAGTGACCGGCCTCGACGGGATCATCATCGGGCCTTACGACCTTTCAGGAAGTTATGGCAAACTCGGGCAGATCCACGACCCGGAAATTCTAGAAGCGATCGAAAAAGTTCTTTACACCTGCAGACAGCACGATAAACCTGCAGGCACCTTTGCCAAAAATGGCGAGGACGCCAAAAGATACCTGGACCAGGGATTTCAACTCGTGGCCACCGGCATCGACGTCCATTACCTTTGGACCGCAGCTAAATCCACTCTGGACGGGTTGAAGAGCGGAATGGATGAAAGATTAGAGATATCGACATTGAGCCCAACAAGTCTCTAGATTATTTTAGTTTATTTAATCCTTCGAACAAGATTACAATCTTCGCCACAAATAAGAGGATTATATGGCTACAACTATTCCTAGATCAGTTTCATCCCCTTCCACTCTAGCCCAGTGCCACGACGCTATCTTAGTTGCCGCATTGCAATTGGATGGCAGAGGCGATATTTACGGAGCTCATGAGGTTGCGTTGCGCGTTCAAAAGCTGATGCCGCATGCAAAGGTGACTTTCACAGTTCTAAAACCCCGTTTTACTGCTAGGGAGTCGTTCCTTTTTGCAGATAAAGAGTTTGTCGACATTTCTCAGATTCAACAGCAAGAACAATGGGGAATGGAAGAAGAGTCAACCGTCTTGGAAACCCTCTCCACATTTAAGAAGATCATCGTTTTCCCCACATACCATGATTCGTTATTGCCCAAGGAAATCTTAGATCGTCGTCAAGATGTAATCAAGCTGCGGGAGTATAGCGTGGGTTCTCCCAAACCAGGAATTGTTGCAGGCGCGACATACACACTTGGACTCAATCAATCGAAAGGAGAAAAAGGGGTTCTTCTGCCTAGTGAGTGGAGCGAATCGATTCCTCCCCGTATGGAAGATGCCCCTCTTAAACGACTGGAGCATTTGAAAAATGTGGAGCCGTCTTTGAGCAAGGCAATCTTAGGGAGAGAGTTTTCTCAAGAGGCTGTCGAAAGCTTTTCCGAATCCTCCAAATTATACATGGGCTATTTCAGCCAAGGGAATGTGTTTTTTTGTTTCATCAATGCCCTTTTGATGGCAAAACAGGGAAATTTGGTCATTTGTAACACTCAGAATAGACCAGAAGGCCTCATGGACAATATCGAAGATACTTTAATTGAAAATGGATTTGGGCAAATTAATATCATCGAATTTTCAGATTCTATGCAACACACATCCGATATCCAGAAACTTGCCACTGGGAAGAAAACATGCACACTGATTTTTCGCCCTCTTTCAGCAATTGAAATGGATTCTATGCTGCATGCGACGGAAGACGAGGCTTTGACAACAGGAGATCTCTCCCCTTTCAAATTCATGGCCTACCGCAAAACAATTCTGTATGATACCAGGACACAAAAACATGAATCGGCTCAAGCCATGATACAATTAGCTTCTCAATTCGATCCTCGTTTTAAAACGCTTCTTCCGTTCGCATTTTTCGGAGCAGAAGAACCGAGTCAACAGGTCAATGTGATGACATTAGAAAAAGGAATGGCTAACTTCATAATGGCCATGGATGAAGACCCTTTGCTAAAACAAAAATGGAACTCGTTCATCGATGAGGTGTTTTCAAAACACGATTTCACTCCGCAGCTCGCCCAGATTTTAGAAGAAAGAATTGTTCATTGATGAGAGTTGCCAATAAAATATCCACTTTATAAACTCCACTTTGAGTTTATAACTAGGTGTATATGGCGAAGATGCGTGCGATGCAAGTGCCCCGTCCGAATGGCCCATTCGAGCTCGTTGAAAGAGAGATTCCAGAGCCCGGGGCTGGAACTGTCAGAGTGAAAGTAGAAGCATGCGGCGTTTGCCACAGCGATGTATTTGCTAAAGAAGGGCTGTTTCCGGGGATTCAATACCCGAGGGTTCCAGGCCATGAGGTCGCCGGAGTGATCGACACTATCGGCCCGGGTGTAGAAAGCTGGAAAGTCGGACAAAGAGTGGGAATCGGCTGGCACGGAGGGTACTGTTTCTATTGCAACCCTTGCCGGCATGGGGATTTCATCAACTGCAGCAAAATGAAGATTTGCGGCCTTTCTTATGATGGCGGCTATGCGGATTACATGATTGCTCCCGTCACTGCTTTAGCGCTCATACCCGATGGAATTTCACCCGTTGAAGCCGCCCCTTTGATGTGCGCGGGCATCACAACTTTTAATGCCTTGCGAAACAGCGGTGCTCGACCCGGCGACCTCGTCGCCATCTTGGGCATCGGAGGCTTGGGCCATTTGGCTGTCCAATTCGCCGTAAAAATGGGCTTCAAGACGTACGCGATAGCACGCGGCAAAGAGAAAGAAGCTCTAGCAAAAAAACTCGGCGCTCACCACTACATAGATACCCAGTCTCAAAAAATTGCCGATGAGCTGCAACAAATGGGAGGGGCAAAAGTGGTGCTTTCAACCATTACCAACTCGAAAGCGACTCAGGAAGCGATGCCGGGTCTTTCCATCAACGGCAAACTCCTCATCGTCGGAGCAGCTCCGGAACCGTTAGAGGTCCCTCCTATGCTTCTCATTCGAGGTAAACGCGCCATTTCCGGTTGGGCTTCCGGATCTTCAATCGATTCGGAAGAGACCATGTCGTTTTGCTCCCAAACAGGCGTTCGATCGATGAACGAAGTTTTTCCTCTCGAACGTGCAGCTGAAGCCTATGATTTGATGATGAGCGGCAAAGCGCGTTTCCGCGCGGTTCTCACTACGGGTAATTAATTACTCTTTCTTCAGGTGTTTTAAGATTTCGATCAACTCTTCGTGCCGTTTTCCATGCAAGTCCAACATCAGAAGCTGAGAAAATATTTGCTCCGGAAAAGCGCTCGGGTGAATCCACCAATCTTCAAAGATGATCTCTTTATATTTAACATCCGCGCAAAGTAAATGATAACCTAACGAAGAGAGAATCAATCTCTCCTTATTTCGATAGTTATCCCCGAAACGATAAAAGTCGTGTTCAATGGTGATGATTTTGAAAGTATAATCTTCGAAGGGGATTCTTCGCAGGACTAAGTCATAATTTCGATCAATATCTATAGAAAGATAATCGATCACAGAGGGAAAGGGCATTAAAATAGCCTTATAATCTGCTTGCGTGGCGTCTTCGACAAGGAGTGAGTTCTTCCGTTTCGTAGACCACGCCTGTGCAAAACGATCGGTAATGTCGATGCTGACCCCTTTCCAGCCGTGATTGGCTTCGAAGAAGTAGCTGTTATTGACAAGAGTGGGAGTGGCCGCTCCAACCTCGAGATAATACCCAGGGTCTTGTTTACCGATTAGGTCGTAGAGTAGGAATTGGACAAATTGATCTTGAGAAGCTTGAGAGTAAAACATAGGTGTGCGTTGTTCTGCTTGCACGGGATCGACCGCACATAGCATTATTCCGAGGAAGAAAAGAAAAAGCTTCCCCATGAATCGATGTTGGGACCTTGAAATAGAATGTGTGGTTGTATGAATCATGATT
>CAJCIW010000232.1 GCA_903970455.1 Verrucomicrobiota bacterium
CCACAAACCGAGGCCATGGAGGAAGATCCGTTCGACTCGGTAATGGTCGACTCTAAGCGGATAACATAGGGGAAATGCTCCGCCATGGGAATGACCATCGACAAGGAGCGTTCGGCGAGCTTGCCGTGGCCGATTTCGCGCCGTCCCGCAGACCCCATCCGGCCAACTTCACCGACGGAAAAGGGTGGAAATGCGTATTGCAAATAGAAACGGTTATTCAACTCCCCTTCGAGATTTTCTCCCCGCTGCGCCATTGTCTCTCCGCCAAGCGTACAGACGGCAATCGATTGCGTCTCGCCGCGTGTGAATAACGCACTTCCGTGTGTGCGTGGGAGAAACGACATTTCGATGTCGATCGCGCGGATTTGGTCTGAGGTGCGACCGTCGCTGCGCTTGTTTTCATTGAGGATCATTTTGCGCATGATGTCGGATTGGACTTTTTTGAGAGCAGCCTTAACATCGTTGAGTTTGTATTTAGGCGTTGTTTCTCCTTCAGGATTGTATTTTGCGACGAGTTCGGCGGAGATCGTTTTGATCGTCTCTTCGCGAACCTGCTTTTCTTTAACGCGAAGGGCCTTGTCAATCCGCTCAGCGGCGTATTCATGGACGTCTTCGATGAGTTCAGGAGCAATCAGGCGGAGCTGTTCGGCGACTTTAGTTTTGCCGATCTCTTTTTGCCAATCGCCTAAGGATTGGCAGATTTTGCGGATAGCCTGGTGCCCTTCTTCGACAGCTTCGAGGATCTGTTCTTCAGAAAGGAAATCCGCATAGCCTTCGATCATTAAAATCGCATCTTCTGTTCCGGCCAACATCAGGTCTAAACGGGAGCGTTTTTGCTCCTCAATGGTAGGGTTGACGATGAAATTGCCATCGATAAGGCCGACCCGCACGCCGCCGATCGGTTTGACAAGAGGGATATCCGAGATCACCAAGGCCGCGGAGGCAGCGCAGATTGCCAAGGGGTCGGGAGAATGCGTTCCATCATAAGAAAGGACATAGACCAGGAGCTGTACTTCGTTGTAGTAGCCGTCCGGGAACATTGGGCGAATCGGACGATCGATAAGGCGACACGTGAGGACCTCTTTCTCTGTGGGCCTTCCTTCCCGCTTAATGAAACCGCCCAGTGTTTTCCCGGTGGACGAAAATTTTTCCTGATAATCCACTCTTAAAGGAAGAAAATCTGTGTTTTCAGAAGGAGGGGGTGCGGAGCAGGCTGTGCCCAGTAGGATGGTCTCTCCCGCCCGAACGATGACAGAGCCTCCTGCTTGCCGTGCGACTTTTCCCGTTTCAAAGGTAATATCTCGTCCGCCAACAGAAACAGTGATGCTTTTACGTTTAAATTCCATTCAATAACTCCAAAATTAAAATTTTACTGCTTTCAGATTGGAGATGAACTGGCCATTTTCAAGGAAAATAAAGTTGTCCTTATAAATGGACATTTCATCCACCCAACCTGAAATTATCGGGTGAATATAACAGGGGGAGGGATATAGCGACAACTAATGTTTTGGTAGGGTGCAACTAAAATCTGTACTCAATGAAAAAATGCTGCGAAGGCTAATCTACTTCGACAACCCCATGCGGGGTTGCCTGCATCGGGTGCCAGCCTTTGGGGCGCCTTGCATCTTAGCCTTCTCGCTATTTTTTCATCATGAGTACAAATTTTAGTTACACCCTTTTGGTGTCGTTCAAATAAAAAAAGCGCCAAAGGAAAAAATTCCCTTGGCGGTTTTCGGTGCGATCGCCTCAATGTAAGATTTTACTTACGGAGGTTAAGGCGTGTAATTAAATTTTGATAGCGTTTTGTATCTGTTGAGTTGAGATAGTCGAGCAATTTGCGTCGCTGCCCGACAAGTTTAAGAAGTGCCAATCTTGAGCTGTGATCCTTTGGGGCGAGCTTGAGGTGTTCTGTGAGCTCTGCAATCCGTTCTGTGAGGATTGCGATCTGAACATCAGCCGACCCGGTGTCTTTCTCATGAAGTTGGAACTTCTTGGTAATTTCTTCCTTCGTACCTTTATCTAAAGACATTTAAACAATCTCCCGCGGTGATTGAGAGTTAAAAACAGGTAGACAAACTTTAGTGTAAAACATTGACTTTATTGTACCTTAACGTCGCAATAGGATCAATCACAAAAACGGTTTTTTTCGTTTCGCAGAGGAACTGGTGTCTTTTAAAAGAAAAATTGCATCATTTAACAATTGACTTTTAGCCAGGATAAGCATAAATTTTTTCACGACATTATAAGGTATAACAATGATCAAAGAAGATCCTTATCAAGTGAAGTTCGACAAGCTAGAACCTTGGATTTCTGACATTTTTCAGGCTGTCCGAAAAGATTTACGCAATGAACATCTGCTCAAAAATCCTGCATTCGTCAAAAAGCATTTCCCGAAACGTCCTCTCGACAAGCTGACGATCGGCGAATTCTCCTCTGCTTATCTGAACGAGATTGTAGATGGAGATGAGGAGCTGGGAGAAAAGATCTCGGCCCGTTGGGTTTTGAAAAACGGGGAGCTTTATCAGTTTTTCGTCGCTGAGCTTACAAAAATCAATCCAAAATATGATGAGATCGATGCATTGCCTGCACAGGTGAGCTCTTTTCTGCTCAATACAGCGATCAGTCAATTTGGCCCAGGAAAGGTTTATATTTTCGCCATTCTGAATGCTGTTGTTTTTACAGAAGAGCAGTTGAGCAAACTCAGAGAAATCGCCCTCGCAGAAAAGGCTGCGGAAATACCGCATCAAGAAACGGTTAAATTCCCCTCTGTTGAGTCTGTGAAAGAGCATTACGAAAAAGAAATCCGCAAGCTCACAGAAAAATATGAAAAGAGAATGCAGGGCGCTGAGAGGAAGTACTTCCAAGATGTTGAAGGATTGAAAAAACAGATCGCGCAATTGCATAAAAAAGCAGGGGGCAAGCCGTTTGGAGTTGGATGAGCGGTTCATGAGGGAGGCATTAGCAGAAGCTGAAAAGGGGTTTGCTAAAGGAGAAGTCCCCGTCGGCGCTGTCCTCGTATTTAAGGGGGAAGTGATCGCCCGTGCACATAATCTGATAGAATCTCTTGCAGATGCAACTGCCCATGCAGAATTGCTCTGCATAAAAAACGGGTCCGAGATTTTATCCAATTGGCGCCTGCTCGATGCTACACTCTATTGTACGCTGGAACCGTGTCCGATGTGTGCCGGGGCTATGATCCACTCTAGGCTGCATCGTTTGGTGTGGGGCGCGCCTGATTTGCGATGCGGGGCGCACGGAAGCTGGGTCAATCTTTTGGATATCGAGCATCCGATCCATCGATTGCAAACGGCCGCTGGAATCCTGAAAGAGCAATCCTCTCAATTAATGAAAGACTTTTTTAAAATCAGAAGGGAAGAAAATGGAGCGAGTTTTCGACGAGCTTGTGACATTGCAGCGGAATAAACTTTTAAAATTCGCGCAGCAGGTTATCCCTAATATTACCCCCGATGATCTATTGCAGCCCAACGATTTTCCCCAATTGGAGGAGCATCCTCTTTTTCGCTACGAAGAAGGAATCTTGGAAGGCCTCCTCACGGCGCGCATGGCCTACCTTGCCTGGAAGAAAGAGTTTCAAGTTTGACAATTAAATTTTAGTTTCAATATGCTTCTTCCCTTTCTTAGAATGTAGGCAGAGAACGGGCATTGCATCCTCTGAAAAATCAGCCCTTGTTTTTTAAAAAGGTTTAAGGTTAACTGGTAACTTCAATCGATTTATAAGGAGTAGGATATGAAAAAAGAAGGACATCCTCCATA
>CAJCIW010000233.1 GCA_903970455.1 Verrucomicrobiota bacterium
AGAGGCGCTGCGGAAGCTTTGGCTCGTCGCCAAAGGTACGCCGCATAATAAGATCTTAAAACGAGTCCGGGAAAACCCCACCTTAAGGGCCCAAATTGAAAAATGGGACATCTATTTTTATGGCGATCAGAACAAAGAGGAGCGCGCAAAACTCCTTTCCGAATTGTTTATCATCGTCGACGAGCGCGCGAGCGAATTCGAATTGACCGACAAAGGGATCCAACGATGGGTCGAAGACAACAAAGAGAAAGCCTCTTCCGACGACTTTGTCATGCTCGACTTAGGCCATGAGTATGCCAAAATTGATCAAAACCCGGAATTTTCCGACACGGAAAAGCTGCAGCAAAAAGTCGTCTTGCGCGAAGAAGACTCCCGCCGGAAAGAACGCGCCCATAATTTAAGGCAATTGCTCCGCGCGCATCTGATGATGGAAAAAGACGTCGATTACATCATTGCCGAAGAAAAAATTGTCATCATCGACGAGAACACGGGACGTCCGCAGCCCGGACGCCGCTTCTCGGACGGCCTGCATCAGGCCATCGAAGCCAAAGAAGGCGTTGCCATTCAAGGGGAAACGCAGACTTATGCGACGATCACTTTGCAAAATTATTTCCGCATGTACACCAAGCTGGCCGGAATGACCGGAACCGCGATGACGGAAGCGAATGAATTCAAAGAGATCTACAAGCTTGAAGTGCTCGCCATCCCGACGCATCGGAGAGGACAGCGCAAGGATGAGGATGATGAGATTTACATGACCGAACGGGAAAAGTACAATGCGATTCTCAAAGACATCCAGCAGATCCATACGAAAGGGCGTCCTATCCTGATCGGGACCGAATCGGTAGAAGTGTCGGAAAAACTTTCCCGCATCCTCAAGCAAAATAAACTCGAGCATACCGTGCTCAACGCCAAAAACCACGCCCATGAGGCGGAGATCATCGCACAAGCCGGATCCCCTAGCGCAATCACTGTAGCGACCAATATGGCAGGACGGGGGACCGACATCAAATTAAAATCGGGTATCGCAGATCTTGGCGGCCTTCACGTCATCGGAACAACACGGCATCAATCCCGCCGCATTGATAGACAGCTCCGCGGCCGCTGCGCCCGCCAAGGGGATCCAGGATCTTCCAAATTCTATGTCTCTTTCGAAGATTCCCTCATGCGGCTATTCACCTCGCCGCGCATCACGACATTCCTGCAGCGCTTCCGTCCGCCCGAGGGAGAAGCGATCTCTGCAAAAGTGTTGAACAAATCGATCGAGACCGCCCAAAAACGGGTGGAACAGCGCAACTATACCATCCGGAAACATACCCTGGAATACGATGATGTGATGAACAAGCAAAGAGCAGAAGTGTATTCCTTCCGGAATGAAGTCTTGCACATCGAAGACACTCTTTCTTTAGCCCGTGAAATCCTGGAAGAGCTTTGCATCCGCATGAGCCATCAGTTTTTTACCTCCCGCGGCGTCGAGGGGGGCTGGAATCCCGAAGGGTACCGGCAATGGCTACTCACCCATTTCCCTTTGACTTTCGATCCGAAAGAATTCGACGACGATTATCTCAAGCTCGCAGATATTGAACAGCTCGCGTCAGGCAAAGTAGTCGCCGCATTTAACCAAAAAATCACCCACGAGGGGCAAAAAATTGCTAGCGCCCAAGCACATCTAGGCAATCAACCTCAGGCCAAAATGGACCCGGAAGAGATTTTACGAGAAGTCGTCCGCAGCCTCCTTATCCGCAATATCGACCGGATCTGGCAGGAACATCTCCTCCATATCGATCATCTGCGCACCGAGGTCAATCTCCGCTCCGTCGGCCAAAAAGATCCCCTCCTCGAATTCAAGCACGAGGCGTTCGCTCTCTTCGAATCATTGACCTCGCGCATCAGGCAAGAGATTGCCCATGCGTTGTTCAAATTTGAAATGGTCGTGCCGGAAGCCCCCCCGGAAAGGCCCCGCCTTCAACCTCGCCGCCGTCATCCCCTCATCGACCTATCCCTCATGCCCGAATTGGAAAAGATCGAGAAGGAAGATGATTCCGAGGAACCCATTATAAGGTAATAAATTTTTTGTTGTCGCTGATCTTGTAAACATTTAATTGCATTCTTTGTATTGCTTTTTAAGCTGTTAATTTGCTAAACTCTTTGAAAAAATTTTACGAGCAAATTAATGGCAGCATTAACAAATCCTCTTCTTTCACAGCCCCTTACTTACTCAGAACTTTCGGATTATGGGAAACAAAGATGTGAAAGATTTTTTGCACTCACAGATTCTCCTGATCACTATGCAAACGGAACCAGCCTGACAGAACTTGCTGATCTCTTTACCAGCGTCAGAAATGCGATCCATGTTGCTCGACTTAACATTAGCCCAGATCAAAGAACCCAAGATCAATGGCAGCTCAATCGGCTATCAGGAGCAAAGGAAAGGCTAGCCAAAGCCATTGTGTTGAAAAAAAGTTATTATGAAAATAACATTTTCGGGATTATCACCAAATACGTTCTTATGCTTTTTTGCATGTGGAACAAGGGGCATACTTCAGATATCATCGAAGCAGAGGACACTCTACTCTTTTGGGATTCAAGACGGCCTGTTGGGAAAATTTCGGTTCCCGAGAATCCCAATCATGGAAAATATTTCCTTCGGCAAGATTTTGACAATTCCCAACTCGACACCTCCCGTTTTTACAATTACAATCCTTCCCGGCTCATCGAGTTGGCGAGCGGTGAGAAAATCGATTACCGAACGCTGTAAAAGTTTGCTTTTATATGAAAAATTGAAGATAGTCCTTTAACTCGACAAACGAAAAGGAATATTTATGGCAATATCGACACACCAGCCCGTATTCGCTAGAATTTCTAACGAAGAAAAAACCAATTATGATCGCTTTTTCGAATACACCAACGATCCGAATATTCAGAGCTATGCAAAATGCGCTTCTTTGGCAAACCTTGTCTCGCTTGCAGAAAAGACGCGCTACATCATCGAAAAGACTAATCCTATTTTGCAAGAGGGATCCCCTCAAAGCGCCATTATTCCCGGAAGACAATGGGAACTCGACCGCCTATCAGAAATCAAACAAAGAGTTGGCAAAGCGATCGAATGCAAGCGCGCCTATTACGAGAATCACCTCTTTGGGATCATTACAAAATACGTCTTAAAATGCTTTGGAATGTGGAATAATGGCGATACTGCAGACATTGTAAAAGCGGAAGACTTTCTTATCGAATACGACTCACGCCTTCCCATGTTCAAAGATTCCCAAGGAAACTACCAAAAGCGCTTCTTTTTTGTTTTTACACCGGTTGATTGGGTGCGAGAAAATTTAAACACCAGCCGTTTCTACAATTACAATCCGAGACGCCCGATCCCTGCCGTACAAAATTTCCATTACGATGCATTAGACCCTCGCAATCCTAGAGTATTCATTACTTAGAAGAACCCTCAAAGTGTTTGCAGGCTATCAGTTCAGGCTTCCATCCAACCGAGCAGGCCAAAAATGACCACTAACTTCCTACAAGTGGCATAAGCAAAGTTCAGATAGGCCAACAATTTTTTGTTGACAACTCATACCGTTTCAAATTTAAATACTCTTCAATACTTCTTAAGATATTGAGGATGTATGTCATGATCAGATGGATTTTTGCAACGCTGTTACTTGTCATCAAATGTCCAGGTTTTACCGAAGATCTTCAACACGATTTGCAAGACTGGCAAAATGAAGCTTTGTCGCACCTAGCTCAGGGAAAACGTACATTTGTTATCCCATGAACCTTTACGCGCTTTGGAAGATTTTCAATGGGCCAATGCACACCTCGACACATCTGATGCCTCTTCAAATCCGATTGGTTTCTTGATCACTTTCAGCGAGGTGATTGCTTACGATTGTTTGGGATTCCATGATCGATGCAAACGGGCAATAGGCTCTTTATTCATCACGATCAACGAAAACGACGAAAGCGATGTTACTATCTTTGAGGATCAGCAGCCTGTTAATGAAAAAAATGATGACACCAAATTGGCCATCCAATTCCTGCAAAAAATAGTCTATCTTGCACCATCAACTGAAGTGAGAGAGCTATTGTTGTCTTTGGTTGAAGACATGGCCGAAGAACTGTTACCTGCTTTTAAATTTGCTGATCAAACTTTCTTAGAAAATGAGCCCTCTTTGGACATGGTTTCAAACGCTAAAAAAAATCCAAATAACATCTACCTCGGGCCGGAAGTTTTTGGATTAAATTTAAACAGCCATTTCAACCATGTAAAAGTTCACGGCACAAAATTTTTCATGGGTTTAAGATTAGGATATGAATACTTAAAACCTGATTTTTTTTATTTTGGAATAGATCTACTTAGCACAGCAGCAAATCATGGGTTTCACGAAAAATATAAAGAATATTACATCCCTCAAACTAATGGATGGATTGGATTTGGCGCCTTTGAACTCAGATTTGGTTATACTTTCGCCCCAAACGGATGGTT
Source organism: Verrucomicrobiota bacterium (assembly GCA_903970455.1). Lineage (GTDB taxonomy): Bacteria > Chlamydiota > Chlamydiia > Chlamydiales > Rhabdochlamydiaceae > CAJCIW01. Next base: position 4,487 of record CAJCIW010000233.1, read on the forward strand.
ATTAGCACCATTTTTATGTCTCGGGGCCTATGATTTCGGCGGGGGGCCTCATCATAACCATTTTGATAATGGATTTGCGTATTTGGGAGGAGGGATTCATTCACGATATGAAGTTTCACGAGCTTTCAATGTCGGCTTAAATTTAAAAATTTTTAGCTCGATGTATCATGAAGAGAAATTTAAATTTCTCGGGATAAAGAAAACCACTCATAATGGATTATGGGGAGGTGAGATCGGAGTCCCATTGTTCTGGCGCATTGGATCACATAAAAGGTGGAGCATTCAACTCGAACCCTATTTTCTGAAGCTTGACTTTTCCGAGGTTCAAAATGTTTATGGCACGCGCTTGTTATTTGACTTCTGCTTCTGAGTTTTACCAGACAAAGATTCATTCGGGAAATGTCTCGAACCACCTAAGGATTTTTTCACTCTCTTCAGGGGTAAAGTCATCCTTGTAAAATTTAAGGAACAACTGCTGCTTCAGTTCTGTTTTTGAAATATTGGGATTTTCTCTTAAAATGGCTTCGGTGACTAAGCGCTTTGAAACCTGATACATCGAACAGCCCATCATGATTCGTTGGGTCGGCGTCTTTTTCTGCATCATTTCGCACATGATTTTAGTTACTTCAGGTGGTGTATCGTTCATATGCAAGAAACCTTTTCATAAATAGTACTAAGTTTCAGAGTTTTTACCCAATGGCGAATATATTTTTAATATCTTTTAGCTGTATTTCTGAAAAACTATCTTTTGCCCAATGAAGCTTAGAAATAATGAGATCCTCGGGTGAGGCGATCCAAATAGGTATGCCACCAAATTGAACTCTGCGTTTTCTCTGGAACTCAATATGGCGATATTCAGAATCTTTCCGAACGATTAAATCAACTTTAACAACGGACTGTTGGTGAATGATATTGAACATCCCTTCATGTTCGAGTGCTTGGGACATTGCATTTTTATCGACATAAAATTCCCTGTCGAATGCATTGAACACTTTGTCCCGATCAGAGTTTAAAATCTCCACTACTATATCAATGTCCCTGGTCATTCTCGGAACTGCATAAAAATTCGCAGCAAAAGAACCTGTGAGCATATAGGAAACAGGAACTTCCTCAAGAATCTCAGCAACTTGTTTTAGAATGTCAAATTCTTCTTGCATTACGTCTATTCATCCACTTGAGTTAACTTTTGAAGTGTCAACAAAAGGAAATCTTTTTCTTCGTATGTAGTTCTTATCGCTTCGCGTTCTTTTCGATATTTCTCGATCATCTCATCTTCGCCATCAGAAAAAGAAGCGAAGATAGGCAAAGATAATTTATTGAAGGTAGCTTTGCCACCATGGGGCTTGTCGCTAAAGCGAAAGGACAAGGCATTTGTGATTTTTTCTTGCAGTTCTGACGAGCCGTATTTCCATTGAAAACAGAAGGAATTCTTCATCCCGTATCCTAACAGGAGGCCTAAAAGCGCAGGGTGGTCGAAGACTTTCTCCCAAAATTCCGAACCTTGCTCTAAGACGAGCGATTCATCCAACACGTCAAAATCAAGGCCCGTTTCTTTTCTGAAAATATTATAATTTTCCTGAAGAACAAGGGCGACCTTCGTCAAATCGGCAAAATAAATTGCGTCCAGGCTGGGATCGTCTGCGTCTACTTTTTTAAAGAAAGCGAACCGATGAAGCGAAAATTTCGATTTGACTTTTTCCCATTTTTTCCAGTTCTCTAATAAATGGTAGTTTTCCAGCGCGATCTTTTTTTTATTCGAGGCCGCGGGATTCGAACCTGATTCAGGTTCGAGACGAATCATTGTCATCGGCTTACTTCCACACAAAGTATAAATGCCTTGGTGCTGAAGCATCACGCCGCGAAAAAAAGGATCCATCCATGTTTTTTCTTCGGCAGACAATTTGTCGCTTATTTTTTTCACATCCGCCTTGTCGAAAGAACACAACGCGACAAATGAAGCGAATAAGATAAGAACCCAAAATTTATTCATCGCAAACCCCGTTAAAGCGTATTGACTTTTCTAAAACCTAAATAAAAGAGCGGCAAAGCTGCTAAACAGTAGACGAACCAATAATTGCTGTTCCATTCAAGGCGCAAAAACCCCTTATCCGAGAAAAACAACTGCAGTAAACCTAGCATGAGGAGATTTGCCGCAATCGAAAGGAAAAGGATCGGCCAAAAGCCATTCCTGCCCTCTTCCCCGGTTTGGTCAGAGTTGGAATCAGTCGCGATCACTGGGGCCCCTAAGGCAGGGGATGCGGAATTGAATCGTTTTTCCATCGGGTCCTTCGGAGTTTGGGGGTTATGGAAAGTGGTTTGCTGGCCAAGAACGTTAGGACTTTTACCGTAAGGAGGCGTATACAGAGCGGTCAAACTGTCCTGAATCGATTGATGGGCGTCTTTGACCGGAGCGGGAGCCGCTTTTAATTCAGCAGCGCAATAGGGGCAGGCTTCAGCTTCGACGGGAATCCTCCCATCGCAATTCGTGCACATTTTTTGACGGTCTTTAGGTTGCATAATGCCACACAGGTTAAGGCCCATCTTGGCACAGCCACCGCTAAATTTCTATCTTTTTCAATAGACCTCTTTGGGGGTCCAGCAGGGAACAGAACCTCTCGCATAGCCGTAACTGATTGTTTCAATGATAACGATTCCTGTGTCTTGAGAATATCCGCCTATGGTTAGAGAGGACTCTCCATACTTGAAGCGGGCAGTGTCAGAAGTAGAAGAAAATGTGAGTTCAGTTTCCCGAGCATCTGGACAGTGTCCGGTAGTTAAAATTTTTACAACATTCAAAAGAGCTCTCGGGCTTAAACGAGGCACTTCAAAGCGATCTTTATTGAAAAGTTCTTTTTGCAGAGTAAAATGAAGCATCCGACTTTGCTTCGGAACTTCTTCTCTCATAAAACACACGTTGACTTTTGTCGCGGGATAACTGCATTGCTTAAATACTTCGGGGTAGCTTCTTAAGACAGGGCCTGAGTTAACTTTTAAAATGGCGATTGAGGAACTAGAAAGTATCTTAATATTTTTAAGTGAATAAGGAACCAATATTTCTTGTTGGGGAGAACTATTATTTTCTTCTTGATAATCTCCACTGCTCAATAGGTTTTCTACGAGCAAATTTTCTCGTTCTCTTTTGATGAAATGAGGCTCAACGATCAGCCGAAAAGTTTCATATATTTTTTTCTTAGGTTCATAAGGGTCGTTCTGGAATAACCGGGTGAAGTCGTCTTCGCTGATTTTGGGAACTTCTCCAACGAATTCGCCCAAACAGGCAATTTTTCGAGCGCTCAAAGTCATGGGATAAAGAACTTGAAAATCTGCTTTGTAATCGCGGTTTTTTCCGGCCACTTTTGGGATCTTCTCCTTTTCGAATTGCTTTTCCCAAATGCTCGGGTCCTGCATCGATCTATCCCATAACTTGCAGACTTGCGCTGATTTGCCTATCGTACTCAACCTATCAAAATGAGTTGCGATGGCAACTAGACTTTTTGGGTCATATAAGGGGTGAATGGGGGCTGTTTTTAAAGACATAACTCTATTTTTAAACAAATTAATTAAAGGATTGATGTTCCAAAAAGAACATAGCAGCATTAACAAAAATTGTGTATCCTTTACTCTTCTAGACAAGGAGTTTTTGTATGGAAAGAGGGAAGTTTGATCTCGCTGTGATTGGATCGGGACCTGGGGGGTATGTCGCTGCAATTAAGGCCGCTCAAGAAGGGCTAAAGGTCTGTCTCATCGAAAAGGGGCTTCTTGGCGGGACTTGCCTGAATGTCGGCTGCATCCCGACGAAAACGTTGCTTGCCAATGCGCAGGTTTTTCAGAAAATCCTCCATGCTGCAGAGTATGGCATTACGACGGGGCCGGTCACTTTCGATTATGAGAAGATGAAAAATCGAAAAGATGGGGTCATCGAAAGAATGCGGAAAGGGTTGGAAGGGCTCATCCAATCCAATGGGATCGTAGTGTTGCGTGGAGAGGCGGAATTTCTGTCGCCCACCGAACTTAAGGTGAAAGGGCAAGACAATCTGATTCTCAATGCCCAAAAAACCATCATCGCATCAGGTTCAGAACCTCTTGATATTCCCGCCTTTCCCTGCGATCATAAACGGGTATTCAACTCCACATCGATCCTCGAACTGACTTCCCTGCCCAAAACGCTGGCTGTGATCGGCGGAGGATACATCGGCTGCGAGTTTGCCTCTCTTTTTTCCGATCTGGGCGTCAAGGTCGTTGTCTTGGAAGCCCTCCCCTCTATCGTCATGCTGCAAGGAAAAAGCGTATCTGAAAGTTTGACACGCGCTTTTGCAAAAAAGGGGATTGATGTCCAAACCCAGGTGATGGTCGAAGGGATTGATCAAACTGCCGATGGGTTGAGCGTTCGGCTCAAAGATAAGGCTGCCCTGGCCTGCGATATGGCGCTCGTTTCGGTAGGGAGGAAAATCATCTCCTCAGGATTAGGACTTGAGAAGGCCGGCGTCCTCGTCAATGAGAAAGGAGTAATCGGAGTGAATGAGAAAATGGAGACAAATGTTCCAGGCATCTATGCGATAGGCGATGTCACAGGGAAATACATGCTCGCGCACGTTGCTTCCCACCAAGGGATCATCGCCGCTGCCAATGCGGCCGGGCAATCGGTCAAGATGCATTATAACGCCGTTCCCGCAGTCATTTTTACCAACCCGGAAATTGCGACTGTAGGAATGACACTCGAACAGGCCCAGGAAGCCGGTTATCAAGCTGGTGTGGGCAAATTCCCCTTTCAAGCGCTCGGGAAATCTGTCGCTGCCATCGAGACGGAGGGGTTTGCTCAGATCATCGTCGATCGGAAGACGGGGCAAATTCTCGGGGCCCAAGTCGTAGGGCATGAGGCATCGACCCTCATCGCTGAAATGGGGCTCGCCATTGCAAATGAATTGACACTCGAATGCGTTGCGGATACGATCCATGCTCATCCGACCGTTGCTGAAGCTTGGCTCGAGGCGGCGCTGCTTGCCAATGACACCCCGATCCATCTTCCTCCAAAAGTGAAAAAATGAGCAAACAGAACAAATTGCCGATTAATCCTGAATCGTATGAGGGGGAGCAGCGGGGAAGATTCCCCTCTTGGCTCCACAGGAATCTTCCTAGAGGATCGAATCTTTTCAAGACAAGCGCGATTTTGTCCAAGTACCGCTTAAATACCGTTTGTGAAGAAGCCAAATGTCCCAATCGGTTTGAATGCTATTCCAATAAAACGGCGACTTTCCTTGCGCTTGGCAAGGCTTGTACCCGCAATTGCGGTTTTTGCGATATCGACTTCACCAAAGCGCCAAAAATGCCCGAGGTCGATGAACCGGAGCGGATCGCCGGGTCTGTGAAAGAACTCGGCCTCCAGCACGTCGTGATCACCATGGTCGCACGGGATGATCTGCCCGACCAAGGGGCAGGGCATATCGCGGCGATCATCCGCTCTGTACGGAAGGATTGTCCCGGAGTTTCCATTGAAGTGCTGACATCTGATTTTTCTGGGGAACATGCATCGCTGCATACCGTTCTTAATGAGAGGCCAGACGTCTTTAATCATAATATCGAGACTGTGAGGGAGCTCACCCCTCGCGTCAGGCACAAAGCCACTTACGACCGTACCCTTACCGTCCTCCGTTATGCCAAAAATTCCGGGCTCGCAGGCCATATTAAGTCGGGCATGATGGTCGGCCTCGGAGAAACTTCTGCCCAAGTGGAGGAGACCATCTCGGACCTCTATCAAGCGGGATGCGATATCCTGACGATCGGCCAATATCTTCAACCAGGCCAAAAAAAACTTCTCGTTAAAGAATTTGTCAACCCTGCGCAATTCAAGTATTACGAAGAATACGGCTATTCGATTGGCGTCAAGCAGATGTACTGCGGCCCGTTCGTGCGCTCCAGCTATCATGCGCACGAGGTAAAGAACATTGCAAGCTCAAGAGCTTAAAATCTGTGTCATTCTTTCCTAAACTCGACAATTAAGCATTTCTGCGTTTTTAATTACCTTTGTTTAGCAAATCAATTTGACTTACAACTAAAAATAATGTTATAAAAATATATTGAGAGATGTTGTGAGAGGTCTTCGTGTCCCTTGGCAAAGCCAAAAAGAAAGAAATCATGACCAAAGTCGCCACGATTATCTTAGCCGGCGGCCAAGGATCTCGCCTGTATCCATTAACGCAAACCCGTTGCAAACCAGCGGTTTGCTTCGGTGGGCGCTATCGTTTGATCGATATTCCGATCTCTAACTCGATTAATGCCCACATCCAGCGCATCTTTGTCATTTCGCAATACTTTGCCTCCTCTCTCCAACAACATATCCTCGAGACTTACCAGCTGGACTATTTCCGGCAGTCCAAAATCCAAATGCTGTGCCCCGAAGAAACTCCTCACCGCAAGGTCTGGTTCAAAGGGACGGGCGACGCCGTTAGGCAAAATCTGGCGCACTTGGAAACGACTAACGCTGAGTACTTTCTAATTCTTTCCGGTGATCAGCTTTATAATATGGACTTTGTCGATATGCTCCAATTTGCCATGAAGGAGGACGCCGACATGGTGATCGCTTCGATTCCCGTCGAGGAAAAAGAAGCGAGAAGGATGGGGCTTCTCAAAATCGATGCTTCCTGCCGGGCCCTCGACTTTTCCGAAAAGCCTTCCGACCCGGAGATTTTAAAAAAATTCGCCTTAAAGCCCTCTTTCTTAGGAGGCCATCATATCACCCATCCCGACGCGGTCCACTACCTAGGCTCCATGGGCATCTATATTTTCAAACGGCAAGCTTTATTCGATCTCATGAAAGAGCAAGGCGACGATTTTGGAAAAGAGTTGATCCCGATCCAATTCAAGAAAGGAAAAACGGCGGCCTACGTCTATAAAGGGTATTGGGAAGATATCGGCACGATCTCCTCCTATTATGAAGCGAATTTGGCCCTAACTCAAAATCACCACTGCCTGAATACCTACGATGAACACAATCCCATCTTCACCCACCCGCATAATCTCCCGAGTCCCCTGATTAAGGACACTCTCATCAACAAATCGATCATCAGTCAAGGCTCTGTCATCGAGGCGAAGGAAGTGACTAATAGCGTGATCGGCATCCGGATCAATATCAAAAAAGGCTCCGTTATCCGGGACTCCATCGTTCTCGGAACACTGTTCAACGAGCCGTATCTGCAACAGAAAGAGGCGTTCCCAAGAATCTCCTCCATTGGAGAAAACTGTCTGATCGAAAAAGCTATCCTCGATGAGCAAGCGACCGTCGGAAACAACGTCCAGCTGAGCAATAAAAAAAACCTGCAGAAATACGACGGGGATGGCATTTTTATTCGAGATGGCATTATCATCGTGACTTCGGGGACGCACGTCCCTGATGGGTTCATCCTCTAATACTGCGCACGGGTGGGTTTCGTTGATTTTGACTCTGCGAGACAAAGCCAAATCGAAGCGAAGCGATCCGAACGAGCGAGACCATTGCTGAAGAGCAAGCCGAGCGAGAAGGAACGATTTGGCAAAGTCGCAGCCAGTCAAAATCAACGAAACGCAACCACGCGCAGTATAATATGTCGATTTGGGTCTTATCCGATTTGCACCTTGCCTTTGGCGCTCCCGAAAAAACGATGGAAGATTTCGGGGCTGCCTGGCACAACTACACCGAAAAAATTGCCTCCAACTGGAAAAAAATGATCTCCCCGAACGATCTCGTTCTCATCCCGGGGGACATTTCGTGGTCAATGCGTCTGGAACAAGCGCTGATCGATTTGCAATGGATCGACGCCTTGCCGGGCACAAAAGTGATCCTCCGCGGCAACCATGACTACTGGTGGGCCTCTTCCGCAAAGCTTACCAAAGTCATGCCCCCTTCGATCCAATTCATCCACAACACCGTCTTTCTTTGGAATGATGTCGCCATCGGCGGCAGCCGATTGTGGGATACCCCGGAATACTCTTTTGGGCGCTATATCGAATTCCAGGAAAATCCTCGCGCCCGAATCAAAAGCCCTCAAGAGCTCACCAGCGAAAAGGAGGAAGAGGAAAAAATCTTCCTCCGCGAACTGGAACGATTGAAACTCAGCCTCTCCCAGATGCCCAAAAACAGCAGGGTCAAGATCGCCATGACCCACTACCCCCCGATCAGCGCAGAACTAGCCCCCTCTCGAGCATCGAGCGTTTTAGAGTCGTTTCACATCGATTATTGCGTATTCGGCCATTTGCACAACGTCCGTAAAGGGGCCCTTCCCTTTGGCGAGGCGAGAGGGGTCAAATACCTCTTAGCTTCCGCCGATTACCTCGATTTTGTACCGCTAAAAGTTCTATCCTAACCTTTTGATATTTAGCTCACGGAGGCTTGTAATTTCAAATCTACTCTTTTTGGGTACAGTTGAGCAATTGAAAGCCCTAAGGGACGTGTCTAGAAACCAAAAAGGAAATGCGCGAGAGCGTTTCATCTGCTGGATCTACAGGCGCTGTCAAGGAATGTCCGGTCCGCGCCTTCAACAAATTTGTGATTGTGGTTTCCTCTTCATCCCGGTCCAGGCAGCGGTAATACTCTGCGATCATGCCCAAAAGGTTTTGGAATTCTTCCTCTGTTTTTAGCAGGGGCAGAGACTGCTTGACCGCTTGCATAAAAAGGTGGACGTCCCCATGGTGGATCAGACTTTCTGCGACGAGCAGATTCAGCTCGAGATCGGGAGCTTCGGCCAGTTCTTCTAAAATCCGGGCGTATAGGATATTCGATTTCTCGAGATCGTAAAGGGCTAGTAAACGCGCCCGCAATAAATTGAATTGCTTCCGATCGCTCACGTAATCGGCAAAAGCATCAATGAGCTCGGAAGAGTAAGTTTCATCTTTTGCCAGGATCTGGTCGGAAATATAATCAAAAATAAAGCGCTCGACGTCGTGGGCGCAATACGAGGCGACTTCTTTAAAAACAAGCTGGGCATTCCCTTCTTGATCGAAAGCGTTGTCTAAAATGTCTTCGAGAATTCCCATCGCATTCTGCAAAGGCTCTTCATTCTCCAGCTCTCCCTTATCATAGAGCTCAATGAGTTGATCGAGTTCATCGCAAAAAATGGAAAGACAAAGTTTATCGGGAATCAATCTTCGCCAAAGCTCGAATAGGAGGAGATAGGTTTGGTCCCGCCCTTCGCTGTCCTCTTCCTCAATCCAAACATAATCGACGAGCTCTTCAGGGCTGTTGCAGTTTTCTGCATAGAGGAAAAACGTCTGCTCGTCTAAAATAAGGCCGAGCTTTTTTAAGCGTTTAAATAATTCATCCATGTCGACAACGCGCAAATCTTCCACTTGCCATGGCTTCACGTTGCCCTTTGGGTCCTCCAGCCAATTGATCCTAAGAAGGTTAAAGAGAGCTTTGTCTTTGAGTTGCATAGATGGTTGTGATAAAGGTAAGGGAAAGCTTACCTTCAAGAGGATATCCGGTCAACAGCGGCGTCGCTATAGTTTCCTGATGCTTGAATTGTTGATCGCTCTTTTTTTAGTCGGCATATGCGCCTTGCCCCTTGCCGAGATCCCCATGAAAGCCCTTACAGAAGAGACTAAAAGCGCTTACCGGATGCAGATGCATCGCCTGGCCGATTTAACGTATGCAGAATTTAAAGAAAAACTTTACAAGCAAGAAATTTCCTGGAAGGAGATTTGTAGTCCCCAAAACAGTAAAGCAAATTTTCCCGTAAAATCCGCCACGGTCGCTTTCGAACCTCTCGGTTCACGGACGTTTCTACAATTTGCCGACTTTCATTCCGTCGGTAAAAAAGGAAAGAATGGGGAAGAGATCCGTTTGGTGACCTTAAAAGTGACTTTCAAAACCAAGAAAAAATTTATGCTTTTCCAAGGGGGGAAAAAAAGGAGCGCTCCCTGCGCGTTTACCTACCAAACTCTCGTCGTTAAATCCAGCCCTACCGAGCAGCAGCCCATGGAAATCGCTCCAACCAATCCTCCCAAAGGTCAGGCCCTCGGTTAGCGACTTAGACTTTTTTTCCGCTAGACTTTTTGGCTCAGTTTCTTTATGACAAGGAAATTGTTTGTCGGGCCACGATAATGAAAAAAGTTTATAAAACCGTTCTCTTGGTTTTGCTCTTTCTCGGAGCTGCAGCCTATACGGTTTACTATGTGAGCACGCACAATGTTCCGGTCTTGGATCCAAAAGGGATGATCGGGGAAAAAGAGCGGGATTTGATCATCACCGCTTCGATGTTGATGCTGATCGTCGTCATTCCTGTGTTTATTCTGACTTGGGTGTTTGCCTGGGTCTATCGGGAAGGGAGCGAGAGGGGAAAGCATCATCCCGACTGGGAGCACAATTACATTGCCGAATACTGTTGGTGGGGAATCCCCATCGTGATCATTGCCGTGCTTGCCGTCCTCACCTGGAAGTCGAGCCATGAACTCAATCCCTTTAGACCGATTCCTTCCAATAAAAAGGCTTTAGTCATACAAGCTGTCGCCTTGCAATGGAAATGGCTATTCATCTATCCGGAGCAGGGGATCGCAACGGTGAACTTTGTGCAGTTTCCCGAAAAGACACCATTAAATTTTGAGATCACATCGGACGCGCCGATGAATTCGTTCTGGATACCGCAGCTGGGGGGGCAGATTAATGCGATGCCTGCCATGCGCTCAAAACTCCATCTGATTGCCAACGAGACAGGTTCTTACAGAGGCTGCTCCGCCAATATCAGTGGCACAGGTTTTGCGGGGATGACATTCACAGCTAAATCCACCTCTGAAGAGGATTTTGAAGAGTGGGTTCAGAGTGTCAAACAATCCCCGAAAAATCTTGGCACAATTGAATACCAGTGTTTGTTGCAGCCCAGCGAATATGATCCTGTGAGTTATTATGTGTTGGCTGAGCCGTGCCTGTTTGACCAGATCATTATGAAATACATGATGCCGCCGCCTTAAGGAAATGAACATATGTTTGGAAGACTCACTTTAGAAGCATTTAAGCACGATTGGATCGAGCTGGCAGCCGGAGTATCGATGTTCTTCGGCGCGCTTTTGGTTGTGATTTTGCTGACTTATTTCAAGCGGTGGAAATGGCTCTGGGAAGAATGGATCACCTCCGTCGACCACAAAAAAATCGGCGTCATGTACATCGTCGTTTCTATGGTGATGCTGGCAAAAGGGCTGATCGATGCGATCATGATCCGGACGCAACAGGCTATTGCAGTTGGTGATTCGGTGGGATATCTGGCAGCCGACCATTTCCAACAGCTTGTGACCGCTCATGGCGTGACGATGATCTTCTTTGTCGGGATGGGACTGATGTTCGGGATCATCAATCTCGTATTGCCTTTACAAATTGGCGCCCGTGATGTCGCCTTTCCTTTTTTGAACAATTTGAGTTTTTGGTTATTTACTGCTGGAGCGCTCTTCATCCTGGTCTCGCTCGTCGTAGGGGTTTATGCAGGAACAGGATGGTCGGCTTACCCCCCCCTTTCCGGGAGCAAATACAATCCCGGCGTCGGAGTCGACTATTGGCTATGGAGTGTTCAGATCTCGGGTGCAGGGAGTTTATTGTCGGGAATTAATTTTTTGGTGACCATTTTAAAAATGCGCTGTCCGGGAATGACGCTGATGCGTATGCCCATTTTTGTTTGGGCTTCTTTGGCGACAATGAGTCTCGTTGTTTTTGCATTCCCCATTTTAACGGCAACAGCGGCAATGCTGACCACAGACCGCCTTTTAGACACGCGGATCTTTACAGCCGAGTACGGCGGCAATCCGATGATGTACATCAACCTGTTTTGGGCCTGGGGGCACCCGGAGGTCTATATTCTCGTTTTGCCTGCGTTTGGGGTATTTTCGGAAGTCGTATCTGTTTTTTCTCAAAAAAAATTGTTCGGCTACACCTCGATGGTATGGGCTCTCGTGGCGATCACATTTCTAGCCTTTGTCGTGTGGCTGCATCATTTCTTCACGATGGGAGCCGGGGCCAATGTGAATGCCTTCTTCGGGATCATGACGATGATCATCGCTATTCCAACGGGGGTTAAAATTTTCAACTGGCTGTTCACGATGTTCCGAGGCCGCATCCTCTTCCGAGCCCCGATGAATTGGTTTTTGGGATTCATCGTGATTTTTACTCTAGGAGGACTAGCTGGAGTTCTGATGTCGATTCCTGCAGCAGACTTTCAAATGCACAACAGCTTATTTTTGATTGCCCATTTTCATTTTGTGATCATAGGGGGAGTCGTCTTTGGATTTTTTGCCGCATATACTTATTGGTTCCCCAAATTTACGGGTTTTAAATTAAATGAAAAATTGGGGAAATACGCCTTTTGGCTCTGGCTTTTGGGATTCATCATCGCTTTTTCTCCTTTGTACCTTCTTGGGTTCATGGGAGCGACAAGACGGTTGAACTATTACAACGTTCCCGAATGGCAGCCTTTATTCATCATCGCGTCAGTGGGCGCCCTAATGGTCATTTCCGGGTTCGGCATGCAAATTCTGCAACTGATCGTCAGTATCATCCAACGGCATGAAAATCGAGATACCACCGGTGATCCGTGGAATGGAAGAAATTTGGAATGGTCGACCAGATCCCCACCTCCTTTTTATAATTTTGCGATCACTCCAGAAGTCCACTCCCGCGATCCCTTCTGGGTCATGAAACACACCAAACAGACTGAGCCCAGGAAATACGAAGAAATCCATATGCCGAATAACTCCTCCATGGGTTTTTACATCGGCGTTTTAAGTTTTTTGTTTGGTTTTGGGCTGATTTGGTACATGTTCTGGCTCGCTCTGATCAGCGTGATCGGCATCATCGTGTGCGTGATCCTTCATCTCTATCAAAAACATCCTGGCTACCACATCACTGCAGAAGAACTTGAACAATACGAGAAAAAGTATGAGTCAACCCGTACTACATGAGCATTTTCCAGACCCGCATCGGGACGTTTATTCTCGCACAACGTTTGGCTTTTGGATCTATTTATTGACCGATTTCGTCCTGTTTGGAACACTGTTTGCCACCTATGCCGTTCTCTCCAACAGCACTTTTGGGGGGCCCGGTGTCCGGGACATCTACGATCTTCCTTATACTTTGTTCCCGGTCATTATCTTGCTTGTGAGCAGTTTGACGATTGGTTGCGGGGCAGCAATGGCTCATCGGAAAGATAAAAAATGGACGATTGTGCTGTTCGGAATCACTTTTTTGCTAGGGATCATCTTCACAGGAATGGAACTTTCCGATCTGATCGGCCTCGTCAATAACGGATGCGGTTGGCAGAGAAGCGCATTTTTATCCGCTTATTTCACTCTAGTTGGCACGCACACTCTTCACATGCTTTTCGCGCTTCTTTGGGTGATCGTTCTTATTTTTCCCGTCATACGCGACGGGATCGACAATGTCAGCTTGAGAAGGTTGATCTGTTTAAAAATGTTCTGGCAATTTTTGAACATCATCTGGGTCTTCATTTTTTCATTTGTCTACCTGTTAGGAGTAATATGAACCTGTCTCACTATTCTAAACAACTCCTTTTAGCGCCTTTTTCCGCATCTTTTCGCGCTGCTTCTTTGGCCTACTTTTTCAAGTATAGCCTGCGAAGCAGCCCAAAAATCTGCGAAAAAATGCATCAAAAATCATTTATTTATAATAGTGAGACAGGTTCATGATCGATCCGCATCACGGTTGGAATGCCAGCTTAAAACCTCAAATCATCGGCTTTGTGGCCTCCTTCCTGCTACTCATCAGCGCTTATCGGATCGTCACCCATCACCACCTAACGGATGGGCTTTTAACTTTGACCATTGTGTCGGCAGCGATCGCTCAGGCGTTGATCCAGCTTGTCTTTTTTCTTCATTTAGGTTTGGAGTCGAAGCCGCATTGGAACATCATCACTTTTCTTTTCACTATGCTCGTTATTGTACTGATCATCGGGGGTTCCCTCTGGATCATGAATAACATGAATGACAATCTTATGGTGCATTAATGCAAGCAATCCGCGCCTATTTTTCGATCACGAAGCCCGGAATTCTGTTCGGCAATGCGATCACGGCATTTGGGGGATTTGCCCTCGCTTCCAAAGGGGGATTCCAACCAGGATTGTTTTTAGCCATGCTCATAGGCCTTTCCTGCATCATTGCTTCCGCTTGCATTTTCAATAATTATATCGACAGAGAATCGGATGAAAAGATGGCAAGAACAAAGGAGCGAGGATTTGTCACAGGAGAGATCGATGGAAAGAAGGGGATTGCGTTTGCGATTGCCCTTGGGCTGCTCGGAACTTTCTGTTTGGCCTATTTCACTAATCTCCTCACCGTTACCCTGGCGCTTTTCGGTTTCGGAGTCTACGTGGGAGTTTATACTTTTTTTAAGTATCGATCGATGCATGGGACTTTGGTCGGCAGTTTCGCCGGGGCGGTGCCCCCCGCTGTCGGCTATTGCGCAGTGAGCGGCCGGTTTGACCTCTGCGCTTTCCTCCTTTTTGCCATGATCGTGCTTTGGCAAATGCCCCATTTTTATGCGATTGCGATCTATCGGTATCATGAATATGCCAAAGCAGGTGTACCCGTTCTGCCGGTCAAAAAAGGTATGGATACGACAAAAGTTCACATGGTGCTGTACACGATTGCCTTTATCATTGCTGCGCTCCTGCTGACCCTCTTAGGCTTCACAG